>JBILBT010000021.1:0-19779 GCA_044353545.1 Crocinitomicaceae bacterium
AACCAATTGACGAAGTTGAAAATCAAAGAAATTGTCTTGACACATGCGATTGAAGGCGCGGAGCCGTGGCCCGATGAAATACAGGAGGAGGAAGAAATCGAGGTTGAAGCAGTTGATGGTGAATCTGTCGATGATACCGAAAGTTCAGACGATAGCGATGATGGTGTTCCAGACGGTACAACAGTCGAGTGGGATTTAACCAAGAAGGACGACGAGGACCAAATGACGCTGTTTTAGAAAGATTTACGTGAATGACATGAATAGACCATTCTGTCGGCATCCGAATCTTCTCTCTTTTTTAAGGTGAAATAGTCTTCGCCGCTAGAAATCAGCGAATTCTTGAAAAGAAGATTTCCTAGGGTGAGAAGTTTAACGACTAATTCCGTTTAGTTTTATTTATTAAATCTCCGATTTTGGTTCTTCATTCTTCATGATGGAATCAAGATCGATTACTTTCAAAATTGTGTCGACAATTGGATTGTCTGAACCTTCAGATTTTGTTTCAGCAAATTGCTTGTAAGCATACATGACCAAATTGAAAACACGCACCCAACGATCGTTTTTAACATCTTTGAATGATCCAGTTAATACTTGCGCTGCAATGGTTAATGGATGTGTTTGAATAAACAAGCCATGGAATTTTTGCTTGATTGATTTTTCCTGTAACTGCATTTTTTCGTCAAGACGAGCAATTTCATATCGGATATCATCGAATTTTTTTATTTCCATCGGGCTTATTTTTTGGATTTAAAAATGATTCTAGTGAGCTTATTCTGAAGGGGTATTTCAATCATGAATTTCTTTAAGAACATGACCAAAACAAGTAGGATGAAGTGAACCACCGTAACGATGAAAAAACCGAAATGAGCACCACCATATAGGGTGCCAAGCCAAAGTGAGATGCCGCAGACAAAACAAAAGTAAAATACCGTAAACAATAGGATTACAATAAATGAGCTCGCTGCTGAAGCGCCTATCTCAATAGAATTTGAAATGAAGGAAAGTTTGGTGTGTTCAATGCGTGTATCCACATATTCAATCACCTCTTTGCCAATTTCTTCATATTTGTTTTTTTCCTTTTCCATTTTTTATTTTTCATTTATGATAAAAGCATGTTTAGCCCAATAATCACTATTTGCTTTCATTATTTCTTCTGGTTGATTTGTTGACGGAAACTGCGGAGAAATTGGCCCTGGATGGGCTGTCTCGATGTAAGCCAAATCTTTGGACAAGATCGCTGAAAAGAAATTTGTTACTGGAAATGCAATGCCAGAAACTAATTTTGCATCATTGAAATTACCTCGTTTTCCTGTCGTTATCTCAACGGCATCTGTGAGTTCGTTCAGGGCAATTACATTGTTTGTCCCAACAACATCATTCAATTCAAGTTGTAAATAGGCTTTACCATTTTCGTAAGCAATCAAGTGTGGTTCGTTTTTTACTTTATCCATGATAAAGTTGACAACGGTTTTTGGATTTTTAAATGTCGCCGAATCAAACTTTGAACCGTAGGTGTCCGTTATTTTTTTCAAATCTGCGTCATTTTCTACAATGTTGTCAGCTTTTAACTTCTTTAAAGAGCCATTTATTTCTAAATCCGATAAACGGAAGTGAGTTAGGATATGACGCTCGGCATACAGCAGCTGATTTGTTTTTAGTTTTTCAGTGAGCTTCGTATGTGTTGTGTTTGGATCACTTTTAAGCAAGTTTGCCATATTGGTGAGTGCCATCGTTGCTTGATGATGGTGTGAATTAAACGATTGAGCGAATGACTCTTCGAAGCAATTGAAAGCTTCATTTGTTCTTTGTTCTTGACGTGACGAACCAAACTTTTGTAGAATGAGCCCTTTGAAGGTGGCGGACATAATAATGCCTAGTGAATCTTGAACATCATGATTCAGTTCATAGGCATAGGTTGATATGGCATCAAGCGTCAAATTCAACGCAGGAGTTTGCATACGCACTTCGTTGTTGTCGGTGCAGTAATAATAAAGTGCTCTGGTAATGTAATTTACTGTGTAACTGAGCCCCTTTCGGTCTACAAAATAGGTGAGGGGTTTGTAGTTTAAAATAAGAACGATTTTGTTGATTAATTCCAAAGCTTCATCCAAGGTTGCCACTTCCTTGGTTTCAATGAAAGAAATAATTTTCTGAATACTTTCTGCGACGTGCTCATTTCGAGTATTTTTTACGAATCGATCCAGTTCAATTTTAACGCGGTTTTTTAGTACCGTAATAGATTGCAAGAAATAATCAAGACGTGTTTCATCATCAGACTTCAGTTCTGGGTGACCAATCATTTTATCTCCGATAATGCTTCCCCCATAATTATTAAGAATTTGCTGATAGACCCCACCTGAGAGATAAACTTCACTGTTTTCACCGCGTTGGATGGTTTGAATAAGTTCCTCGTACGCACCACAAAGTTCTTTTAACTTTTCGAAACTTGCACCGCCGGTTGGTTCAAGCAAAAGCATCAAAAATCGAAGTTTCAAGTCGTAGACGGAGTCAAGATTTTCATTGGCTAGTTTTGTGCTTATTTCAGAAATAAATTTCCTTGCATTGTCTGGTTGATAGGACGGGCTTTTTGCATAAGCGAGTCTTTCTAAATAGAAGAGTTCATTCGATAGTTCAGGGCAAACAAGAACAATTTCCGCAATGAACTTAAGAATGTCTGTAGCTTGCGCACTATTTATTTCATTTTTTTCGTCCAATGTGCGTAAAAGACCTTTTACTTGGAGTTCATAGATCTCCTTTTTGGGAATGGAGCTGTTTTTTTTCGACATAAGCCCAAGTGCATTTTCGAAAGATTTTTTTGCATTTTCGAGAAGACTTATTTGTGGTTCTAAGAAGAAGTAACCCATCTCTTTCAAAATCAATAGTGATTTTTCGGGATTTATTTCATTCAAAAGAAAGGCCCTTTCCGCTAAAGAAATTAAGGTCTGTCGATGATTGATGACATCTTTTTTCAGCGCATCAAAATGGTCAAAATAAAAGTTTACCCATCGTTGATAATATTCCTTACCGAGTTGTGAAAATAATTGATTAACCCCCTGGCTATCTTGCTTTTTCAGCACCATGATAAAGCGGGTGTCATTGAATCGATACCAGTCATTTTTATCTTTCGTGTCGTAAACGATATTCAAGTTCTCGGCACTATTTAAGTGGTGTAGAATGTCCAAACGTTTCTTTTCTAGAATATAACTTATGGCTTCAACCTCAAATTCTCCATCTTCCAATGCGGCATAGGCACAGCAACGCAGGATGTCTAGTAAGTCTGGACTTAAGGTGTTGATTACAGCTTCGTAAAATTCCAATTCTTCAACAATCTCGGGCATTTCAAAGTCTCTTTTGTTGATGCGAATTGTTTTTTTATCGATAGCTATTTGTTGAAGTTCATGAAGGGTTTTTAATAGTTCAGTGATTAACCCGGGCGTTTTGTCTTTTTCCGATCGCTTGAATTTTTCTAGAATGGATTTTTTATCGAAAATCCCAATTTTAAAAGAGCTCAAGTATTTATTTAAAAATTGAGGATCTGAGTTGACATTAAAAAATGGCGCATAATTTCCTTCTTCCGAAAGTGTATACATTTTGTCTTCCAATCTAAATGTTTCTTTGTTCTCTGTATTTCGGAAATTCATTAAACCCTCTATTAGATTCTCGAATTCCCGCTTTATGTGAAATCCTTGGGTAGAGGTGAATAGCACCAAAGGTTGTTTTTTCAGGACCTTGCTTGATCTGGTAGTGCGAACACGCTGAATCTCATGTAAAAAGGACAAAAAGAGTTCCTTATTTTCACCTTCTGTCAAATGGATATTGTCAAAGACAATTAGAGTTTTCGGATTCGCTTCTAATTTCTTTAATATGATTTCTAGAATCTTCGATAATTCAGCAGGTTTTGATTCGCTTTCATCCACCAAGAAGTCTCCTGCAGAAGTAATGGAACTAATAAGTTTTCCAAGGATATTTCCTGATTTCCGTGCTTCTTCGGCTTGGTCATTAAAGACATTTTTAGGCAACAAATGTGAAAACGCTTCGGCGAATGGATAATAGTTGATTTTGTTTTTTTCTTCTGCAGATTGACTCAATGAAAAGTCGATGAAAATCAGGTTATCATACAATTTGTCATGAGCCAATTTTTCCGCAATTTTCTTTGCCAACCAGGTTTTTCCCATTTTTTGAGCCCCATAAAGAACCAAAACACCGTCCTTTTTTAGACTGTTGAGCATGCTGTCCTCTGACAAGTTTTTTATGTACGGTTCATCTGTGAAATCAATTGTTTTTTGTAGTTCGTGACTTGAATGTATCTTAAAATAATAGTTCAGAATTTGATTGTTGATCAGAGACAACAGGAGCGGAATACCAACAAAAAGCGCGAATGAAAAATGTATGCTGGAATAGTCTAAATTACCAAAGGTTGAATAAGGAAATAGGATTGCACAAAGCACAATGATTCCCAATAATGTGTAGACTGAAATTTTGTGAAATAAAAATGATTTGGAAGGAAGTTCTTTCATTTTTTTCCAATAGTCGCTCAATAGGTATGAGATCACTAAGGAATAGATGAATGCGTAAATCCCGAAATAGAGGTTGTCTGAAATGCCAAAGCGAAGTAGGTTGTAATACGTTATTGAAACTGAATAGACGGTTAAACCTGGGAAAACAACACTGAAAAGTCCGTTTTTATCGTCAAGGCCAGAATCAAATGAGCTGATAAATCGATCTAGTTTACCAACGGTCAGGTGACCAATTAATATTGGAATAAAGGTAAAGCTCAAGGCAACAGCGAATATCCACACCATAGCTTTGTCCGTTTCGGCAAATTCTCCAGATTCAGGATTCCAAAAATAGGCAAGGGCCTCAATGGATAAAATGTGAATGGTCAGTGCGATGAATCCAACAAGAATAAACCGGTGCCATTTAATTCGAGAATAGGCAAAGAGCTTGAGCAGTGAAAGGAGTTCAACTCCAAGAATCAAAAGCAAGAGGTATACACATAGTAAAGGGATTTTAATGCCGAGCATGGCGTTGTATCCCCTCGCCGCAGTGAAGGTTTCTGTATATCGAGAGGTTGTTAACTTATCTCCACGCGCTGAAATTAAGCGAATGTTTGCACCGTAGTAGTAAATTCCATCGAATTGATCTTGCTTGCTCACAGAAATAACGGCCAATTCACTGCAATTGAAAAAATCACAAATCTTAGTAATGTTCGCAGTGTCTTTGAGAATTTGAGCTACGTTGTAATTTTTTTTACCTGTAATTTGTGCAATTTCATGCTCTGATATGGTGTATTGCTTGGTGGTTAAATTGAGGTATTGAATACCGGCCTCATGGAGTTGGGGATCATTGCTGTTGTGAATTAATATGCTAAAGTAGGGGTATTCTCGAACGGAAAGGGCTGAATTTGGGTCGGGTAAATCCATCAGTTTGGTCAATACTCGGATGGTTGTCACACGGTCCAATTCTTCCAGTGGTTGGTCTTCTTCTGGGAGTTCGTTCAAACCGGAAAAATCCAAGAAATACGGGTATTTATTGTTGACAGTTAGTGCATTTAGTTCCCTGTTGTGTCGAGCATTGGCTATGATTTTGTCGGCTTTGATGCGCAAGACAGCACTGGTGCTATCCGTGTTCCTTTTGAGTAAATGCTTCGCACGCAGGGCAAGTTTATCCGATTTTTGAAATTCATAGATGGCATTGCCGTAAGTCCGGCCTAGCCAATAAAGCGTATTGGCATGATTCAAAAGTTCAGACGGTGTTTCATGCTTGGTATCGCTTAGAACCAATTGTTCATTCACCGATTTTTTTATGTGCATGAAAAAAAGAAGTATTGCTCCTATCAGCAAAAAAACTACACCTAAATGAAGTAGTTTATATTTTAATTTATGTTGTTCACCCTCCGTGTATGTTGTATTCATTTTATTTCAATTAAACTTGAATGTGCCTTGAATTTGACCATAAATATATTCAATTTAAAAGGAATATTCGTTCTGTAAATCAGTTAGAAACAATTGCTACTGCATAGGAATGATATGACATTAAAATCTCTACTTTTGAATCCACAATAATCAACCAATCGTATAGATATGGATTTTTGGACGGATGTACATTTCATCACAGAGAATTTTAATAAAATCATACATCTCATCAATCCACTTTGGTTTGTTGCAGTTTGGATTCTTGTTCATGTTTGGTTCGATGTCATTTATCGAAAATTTACCACCGTCGACTATATCAATGGCTTGGCAGGGCTGAATGGGTTTGACGAAATAGAACGGTCGTTCTGGAGGAACGAACTTGTGTTTAAAGCGCCTAAGTTTGTCGTGGATTTGCTCAGTAATCTAATCTTCCTCTTTTACACTCCTGTGAGCTATGAGTTAAAAACTTACGTTTTCTTAATCATTGTCATCGGCTTCGTTTTAAAGTCTATTCCGATTGTTTTTGGAAGGACGAATTTGATTGTGTATTGCAGAGACTTTTTTGATTTACTTACGATTGCCTTGCTCTTCGTTTTGGGTATTGTTTCATTCGATTCATTCCTTGTAAAGGGTGCATTGGTGCTGACTTTGGTTCTCTTAATTTTTCGCACAAAGGTCCTTTTCTTTGCACCCATCAAATTGCCGAACATCAATAATTTTTACAATCGCAGGTACTTTACGGTCGAACTTTTGTCGATCAGAGAGAGCCACGCATATCTCGACATCTTCTTCAAATTGATGACCGCAATGATGCTCATGACGATCAATGATTTTTCGTTTATCATTCCATTGATCGGGTGTCATTTATTCTTTGTGTATCTGCGGAAATTGAGTTTTACGGATGGTTATTCAGCGCTCACAAGTTCCAAAATAAGTTATTTCGACACGAACGGCATCCCCTTCGAATACATTGGAATTTTTCTTGGAGCCATACTGGCAACGGTGGCTTTCTTTTCACGAGATGTTCTCGCCATAGTTCCGATTTCCGTACTTTTTGTTGTTTTGATGGTCTTTTTAAGAAAATATCGGGCTCAAAAATTTGAGGACACACACAATTTTTACCTTATCGTTGATCCCTCTGCTCGCATTAATTTCAATAAACTTGCGTTGCGCTTGTACCGAAGGGTCGTGTACTTGAATCCAAATAAAAAGGAAACTGTTTTTTCTAAAGTGGAATCCATGTTCAATGGAATTTCAAATGACTTAATTGTCCTTAATGCCTTTTCTTTTCACTACCGAATCTATAAGTCCACCTTTTCCATTACCGATATCACGAAGGAAAATGTGCGCAATATTCTTTTTATTCATGACCATAAAAAAGAGGTGACTATTCAGGATGAAGAAGTATTGTCAATTACTGAGTACCAGTTGAATCAAGCGTTACAGAACGTCTATTGCTGCATTGATTTTTTTGATTTCGATATTCTGCTTTCAGAGGATAAATCAGAAGTGAAGTTAAACTCATCTTTGAACAGAATTCGCTTTCAAATGGAAGCGGCTTATGAAAAAATTTCAAGTACAGACGATGTCATGATTTCTTCAAATCGTGAAAGAAAGTGGGACATGCCATTGGAAGAAAAAATCAATATAGAGCTTTCTCTGGAAGGAAGTAAACACAATCATTACTTGTTGAAATTTGTATTTCAGCAGCCCGAAATTGATGCCACAAAAAATATTTCATTGTACGGAATTCATGAGTTGGCCACCATCTTTCGGCAGATGCACGAAGATCCATCACCTTCAACTCGCTTCATTGAGATCATCAATCTTTGCGAGATTCTGAGTTGCTATTGCATGGCGATTATTTATGCTAAAAACGAAACATCAGGCGCTGATTTTTGGTTGTCTGAAGGAACAAATGAGCATTCAGTTGAGCGCAGTATGCCAGCGCAGGTTTCTTTCGGCGCAGTAATGAGCAGGATACGATTGTGGAAAGATGAGTTTGATCCATCAAAAAATGATTCGCTTTTAGCAGAGAAATTGTTTGAGTTTCTAAATTTCCCCTTGAGTGATCGTTGTAGGTTTGATCAGCTCAGTAGTTTCGCCTTTGAGGATTTGAAAATTGGAGATAAAAAAGGGTTGAAAGGAAAGGTTACTGTTCAAATGTTCTTGGACTTCATTACCGGTGTGCGCAACAAAACTAGGGGGCATGGTGCTATGACAAAGGTTGATTTTGAAGTCTATGTTGAGTTGGAAGTGATTGTTCTTCATTTGCTCAACCAGTTTTCACTCTTGCCAGGGAATCTCATCAATTTGGTGGAGACAGACGATGCAGATCATGTCGCGTTATCCTACAAAACAGGCGGATTAATTTCCTTTATTCCCGTTGATTGGTCAAAACATGAAAAATATGTGAATCCCTATTTGAAAGACGCTGAGCGAGCTGAATTGAAAAACGTATCGAACACAATCAATCAATTTGTCAATTCATTACATACAAATAAAATGTATTGGTATGTTTCGAATGAAGGATCCACTGAAATCTGGAATTTGGATCGTTTCATTCAAGTGGATCATGGCAAGGCCTATTTGTTCAGCGAACAAAAGAAAAATGGCACGAAGCATTTCATTTCGTATTCGACAGGAAAACACTCCAACTTGAAAGACGCGGGTATTGATCTAGAAAATTAATGGCTTAATCTTCAGGAAAAAAGTCATCATATTGCTCTTTGAATCGATCTACGCCAATTTTATTGCGCAACTTTTCAATGGCCCGTTTGTAATACTGTGAGCTATTGGTCAATCCTGTGATGGCATCTATTTCTTCCACTGACCGATTTTCAAAAAGTTTCAGAATGACAATGGTTTGGTCTCTTTCGTTCAACAAGGACAGAAGTTCTTCGATATTGAAATGCATCACGCTGCGCGTTGGGTCTTCGTGATGCAGCCCATCTCCTTTTTGAAATGCTTTTCGCTCTAGAGCATCGTCATCCGGTAAGTCGGTCATGCGTCGACTCTTTTTTGATGTTGTTTTGCGTAAAACTGAATAACAAAAATTAATTGTTACTGTTGCGATCCAACTTTTCGAATCCCACTTCGCCAAGTTTTCGACATCTTCATGCTCAATTTTATCAAGAATGTGCAGGGATAAGTCCTGAAAGACATCGTCCGCATCCATGCCATTTTTAATGCGCACACGGATTGTCTTGCGGATACTTTGCTCATGCCTCCGAATCAATTCAGTAAAAAGTAATCGTCTATTCATCCTTAACTCTGTTATTTAAATTTGCTCAACATCTGCGCATTGGTCAATCTCCATAGGTGTTTCGCTGAATCGGTATAAAAATTCGTTGATTTCAGCCCTTTCACTTAGGGTAGACCATGTTTGTTTATAAGTGCTTTTCGCCTTCTTCCGTGTTGCTTTAGCGTCTGAGATCATGTCCAAAAAGGGGATATCTTGACTTAAAAGAAGAGCGTTTTTTTGTCTAAAGTCCAATTCATTGGCTGTTCTATTTCTGAAATGTTGAAAGGAAAACAGTTGATATTCTTCTTTTCCTATTTCGTTTTCGTCTGACGAAACATTTTCTTTTGCCATGCTGATGATTTTCTGAAAAAGCAGTTCATATGGGCTACCAATCATTAAATCGATCGTGTTGATTTTAATGGATGAGAAATACGATTGAAGTGGCTCTGTCAATGAATTGGATTCATATGTTAGATCAACTGTTTTATTAACTTCTTTTAAATATGTTGCTTCCTCGTGCTTTCCCGAATGGGTTGAATCAAACAACAATACATAATTGGTAAAAGCTTTTAAAACATTTTTGTCGGTTTGTTGATAGGTTTCAAACGCTTTATCTCCGACCCAAAGTATGCCGTTTTCTGAATTGTCCAAATTTTTCATTTTCATTTCGCTAATTTAATTTTCAAAATATCGGTAGGTACGCCGAGAAATACACTGAATAACAATTCATTTGAAAATTTCATCTAATTTAGAAAACAATCTAAAATACTTCATCTTCCGTGATAAAAAATAGTTTTGCGAAATATATATTTATAGGCAATTTAAATGAAAATGATTCCTTACAAAAAGAAAAGAAATTCGGATTGTTGGAAGAATTTTTAGTTGAAGAGTTTAATTTCTTTTTGGAACATTTGGCTCCATTTTTCACCTCTGATTTGGAGATAACTATTCATTTTCTTCCTGCAGATGCATTTGAAAATGATTGGATCGCCATGTACAATGCACAACATTCGTCTCAAACAAAATTTGAAATATGCTTTAACCGAAACCTTGCTACAAGCTTGCTTGATGATCAGTTATTTTCTCATAAAATTGAACTCCAGAAAGCTGTGCTTCACGAATTGATTCATGCTTTAGATCATCAGGTTATTTCTGAATCAAGATCGGTATATCTTACGAGTAAAAATCAATACCAAGCATTTGTCTCACCTCAGGCGTCCAGTAATTTTTGGGTTTTCATGCATTACATTTCGAGTTTAAGAAATGAAGGCATCGCCATGTATGCTGAACACCTTTACTTTACAACTGGGCAAGGTGAGACGAGTACTTATCTGACTCGTTTCAAAGAAGATTTTCAGTTTTTGGTCTCGTTTTGTGAGTCCGATATAAATGGGCAAACATCCTTTCAAAAAATTGGGGAAATTTGCATGCATCTTCAAGATTATGCGGGTTTGATTGTGCGAGATGTTGTACATAACCAGTGCGCAAATAATCGATCAATCGACAGAAATGACTTGCTAAAAATAGCCTTTAACATAGATGTTTCTGAGTGGATTACCTATCTCTTTAAGGTGTATCATACAAACAAACTCGAGTTTCAGGCTGATTGGATGTTTTCATTTTTTAGTCAAACAAATCGTTTGGCACCAACAAAATTTAGTTTTTCTGATTTCTATAGCTTGTACGACTACGAAGACGAACATTATCTCGATTTTCTGTCTAGTATTTGTCCTGTGAGGCTTCCTTATTTAGATTTGTTTAAAAAAATTGGTGAGGTGAATACGGAGGATTATATCCACGACATTCAGCGAACATTAAAAAATCAAATGCTAATTTTACTTGAAATTCGAACGGATCAAAATATAGACTTGATCGATTTGACTTTATCCTATGTTTTACATCAAAATGACCTTGTTGATGACAGACTCGATTTTGTCGGCTATTTAGATGATTGGATGATTATGGATATAACAATGCAGAGAATAAATTCAAAGCAATTTGACTAAGAAACGATGGAGAATCAATTGAGTCAAACAAGTTACGAGCAGTTAAATTTGGAGGTCTTGTCATTCGATAGGATACCCAACTTCCCTGTATTTAATGCACTTTCTTTAATTCATCATTTAAACATAGTTGAACCGCTCACAGAAGATTTCTACACGAAATACACGGTGAAAAAACAGAATGGTAAGTTGAGAATATTGCATGAGCCAAAGCCTGTATTGAAGGAGGTGCAAAGTCAATTATTAAAATTCATCTATACGAACGAAAACAGGGAGGTGAGATACCGTAATAATCCACGTAGAGTCAACAAATTTATACTTAGGGATTGTGCCGTTGCCTATAGACCTGGAATATCAGTGGTGCGAAATGCCAATTTTCATGTCGCGAATGACGTAGTAATGAAATTGGACATCAAGGATTTTTTTGGAAGTGTAAAAACAGAAAAATTGATTCCTTTTTGGATGAATTTATTATCGACCCAATCGCATTATTTATATAGACTTGGCATCTTGGCTAAGGGGATAAGCGAAGAGGATCAATTGGTTGAATTAATGAAACTCAGTAAAAAACTAGTTAACGTAATATCGCTAAATGGTTTTCTTCCCCAGGGAAGTCCGACAAGTGGAATTTTGGCCAATCACTATTTGGTTCGCTTTGATAAATTTTTCCTGGATTATTGTATTCGAAATGGACTCAACTACTCGCGGTATTCGGATGACATTACGGTCTCTGGATCTAAAGATAATCTGAAACCTCAATCTGTTTTAGGGACGATAAATCGTTTAATAAAACTGGAACAGTTACAGTTGAATAGGACAAAGACACGTGTGTTGCGCAAGAATCAGCGTCAAATTGTCACGGGTGTGGTAGTCAATGAGAAAAAATCGGTTCCAAAAACATTGAAGCGAAACCTTCGTCAACAGATGTATTTTTTGAAGAAATTCGGAGAAGATCATATTGCTCTTCGAAAAACAAGCACGCCAAAATACTTACAAAAAATTAAAGGTGAAATTTCTTGGGTTCTTTCTGTTGAAAAGGCCAATGCTGAATTTCACCGTTATTTTGGAGAGTTGTGCATTATCATACGTTTTTTTGAGGCCAATAAAAAAATCAGTGAGGCGATAGATTACATCCGTTCTGTTGAAGCCCTTGCATTAAAATTGAATACACAAGAATCTGCCGTTTTTGGGGATCTTGAGTGGAAAAAGGAAGATGAAATATACGACCAACAGTCCGGAGCCGCGTCTGATGGGATTATTCAATTAAATAAAAGAGGCAAAAGTCACTCGCTGTTTACAGAAGCTAAGATGATAGAAATTGTCTCCAAATTAAAGGATGGTTGGCGTTTGCCGAGTACGGACGAATTTAAAATATACCTTAAGGAAACGTGCTATGATGATCGCCAACGTTTAGGTTTGCGTATTCCGATGGATCCGCAGTTTAATGGGTTTTTTAACAAAACAACAAATGCACGTGCGTTCAATAAAATCGCGGCTTACTGGACTTCGAGCATAAGCCATTTGCCCGACATGGCGCAAAGCAACAGTCGACTAGGGAGAAATGTCTTTGTCTGTTTGCCAAGAAAGGGGGGATTTAAGGCGTCGCTGAATCATCGTTTTAAAAAATGCACCAAAACGACTGGCCATATTCCTGTGAATGAATTTCTTTCTTTAGGAGGCACGGTGCTAGATATCGATAGACACTACTTTTGTCGATTGTTTAATTTATACAGAAGAAAACAAACGAACTCCTCGGCATTTTCTTTGCGACTCGTTCGTTCGGTTAGTATCAATACGAAGCTGAAATCACCGGATTTGCCTATTCATTTTTGGAATTCAGTTTCCAACTCTAGGTTTTCTTCAGACCTAGGTAATTTGGGTATTGAATCTGTTCCACCAAATGTGTTAATGAACTGGCGATCCTCGTCCATTTTGTTGTCAAATAATAAGTTAAAATCAATTGAACTGGAACAAATAGCCCCGGTCAATAGAATTGATTTGAGCAACAATGATCTGGAACATTTTGAGATTAATTCAATACCTCAAAGTGTAAAACACCTGATCTTACATGAAAATTCAAAGTTGGTGGGTATGGAAGTGCCGATCGAAAAGTTGATGCCAAGGCTACACGAATTTACACTGGATTCACCTGAACTGCCAACGCTAGATTTTTCTGAAATCTATGAAAATACCTTAGAGTTAAAATTCTATCAACTGCATTCCGACGAAGAAATAGATCATTTAATTCATCAACAAATCACCGTTGCAGCGCTGCAAGTTACAGTTCAAATTGGTGCGAATAAAATAGATAGTACGCGTTTATTTGAGCGATTAAATCAAATTAAAGGTCTTGAAACCTTATCTATACTTTTTGAGCCATATCACGAGGATTTAAGAAATCGCCTGGCCATTTTAAAAGACGCTGAGGTCTTCCACTTGCCTAGTTTGCTGGAGTTGAATGAATTCGTCGGACTTGACCAAAGTCAAGGTGAATTGTTTGTTCAACCGATTGATCCAGAAATGCTTGCGAAAAACCATGTTTTTTATCCGAGTCATTTACAATCCAACCGAATACAGTCGTTGATTATTGATTTCTCATGGCTGCCTAATTTAGTGTTCAGAGGCAATTTTAATGTGAAACCTGAAAAATACCATTTGCTTCACCCGGGTATCCCTGTAACAGAACTGCCTGCAACATCTGAAAGTTATCATCGTCCAAATGTTTTATTGAAAATTATTGGTATTCAAGAATCCTTTCCGTCAACATATTTCTCGAATTGTCAATTTCAACATTTAAAAATTTACTATCCCCTCAATCAATTGATTTTTGAGCAAGAAACAAATCTACTCTTTGATATTTTACCCAAGAAGCAATTTCATGTTGAAAATTTCGTGGTGGTTTGTACCAACAGGGAAAAAAGAAGTATCCGTCGGGGTTCGATTTTGAGTCTGTTTCCTAGATCACAGGCATTTCATAGTGTTTCTTATTCGGTTCAAAAGAATAACAATAAATCAATTGGATTCGGGAAATCAAAAACATTTTTCAATTTTCCATTAGTGGGTTATAGTTTAAAGTACGATGTCTTCAAAATAAGTGTTCCTTTTAGAACCATGTTCAGAATAGTTTCAGCGTATAAAAATGCTGTGGTGAAGGATGAGGAGACAGGGCGTCTGAAAAAGATTTCAGAGGGGAGGACGGAATTTTCAGTTTTACAATCTTCAACAAAATTCGACTTGAAGCAATCTGATCAGCTCAATAGAATATCCATTTTTCCGTTGTTGTATAATCATCCTGCTGAACCACTGCAATTTTCGCATCCCATATTGCGAAAGAAATATGTGATTAAACGGAAGCAACATGCCATTGATCCAGCTTTGGAATCCTTGAGCAGAGAGGAACTACTGGCTAACTTGAGAGGTGGGAACATCGATCCAATGAAACTATCTAGAAGACATAGAAAGGATGGGGAAATAATGTTGGCGGCAATTCATGGGAATTCTTTCAGTTTTATTTTGGCTCATCCAAGTCTTAAATTTAATTCAACTTTTGTTTTGGCTGCGCTTGAGCGAAGTTTGAGAATTCTCGTGTTTTTAAATCATGTCATTCAGGACGAAAACAAAAGGAAAAATGCCGTTCTTCCCGCAGTGGCGAATTATTTGACTGAAAAGTATCAAGCACAAGATTTATATTACCTCTTGAATCAAATTTTCAGGAGAATTGCCTACGATAGGAAAGGGATTTATAGATTTATTCATGAGGATGAGGAGCATTCAAACTTGTCTGAATTAGAATCAATCGAGCAAGAAATAACTTCATTTTTTAATGGAATCAGAGCAGGGATGAGAAGGAAATATTACGATTATTTCGTTCAGCATGCCATTGAGAAAAAATATTTCAATGCAAATGGGTTCTATATGAACTTGAATTTAAGCGTTGAAGACGCATTGGATTGTGTTTGCTTGGATTTGTCCTATACCAAGAAATTTCAGCCTTTGATTTTGCCCTCGATGCCCAATTTAAAGACATTGAAATTATCTTTCTCTAGATTTAATGATGTATCCAATTTACCTCTTTTTCTGTCATGTGAAGAGTTGTATTTTGACGGTTTGAATGCGAGTGTTTTGGGTGAAATACACGTATTTAGCTCAAAATTCCCTAAACTGAAAAAGCTATACGTGAGATGCGCTTCGTTTTTGATGCCTGAACATCTTAAAAGCATCATCGAAAATTGTCAAGATTTGAATTTCATCGATGTAAGCCACTTTTATGATTCGGATAGCATGGGCAAGGAGCTAAGAGAAATGTGCAAAAAGTTAGACAGAACAATTGATATTCGGGAGGATATTCAAAAGTAATAAAGCGTTGAATGGATATAGCGGACAATGAATCTAAATTGACTGAATTAATTCTTGATCTTAGAAATTGGGATCAAAATTCACTTTTCATTTCACTGTTTTCGGTGGAGGAAACAAATGCGCTTTGGAAGCGCACCTACCCAATTGTTTCCGATGAAGACAAGAATTTGTTTGGTGACAAAATTGAAATGATTCAATTGGCACTTTTGTCCTTTGGGGTGGAAGGTTCAATTCCAGCCGATATACGTACCGGATTGCACACGTGTGAGTTAAGGTTTTTTTTCGACCAAAACACCTTGATTTTACCTGAATCGTTAAGTGCTTGTCCTCAAGGGGTATTGTATCAAATCATTCAAGCCTTATCGATTCAAAAACTGGAAATTGTACATGCAGAATTACTCAAGGCATTATTTCCGTTTGATTTCCAAATGTGTAGCGAACAAATTAAAGGCATCTCGATTCGAAATATTAACTCTGATTTTCAATTGACAGTTTCTTTGTATAAGAGTGTTTTTTTGGAAGAATTAATTTTCGAGAATGTTAAAGGAGCTATTCTTCCTGAGGATCTCAGTGCAATGCATGGATTAAAAAAACTTGAAATAAGCTACTGCACATTGAAGGCTCAGCCCACTTTCGATTTACAATATCAAAATTTGGAGACGTTTAAATTGGAGACGATTCCCTTGGAGAAATTCGATTTTCAATTGTTGCCAAAAAGAAACTTATCAACCTTATCAATGATTAATGGTAAGCTTAGGGTTGTGACCGGTATTCTAGAACTAACGAATCTCAGAGAACTGGATTTGTCCCATCAACGTATTGAAGAGATAGATCTTAGTGCATTGTCTCAGCTTTCCATCTTTTATGCGAGAAACAATAGCTTAACAGCATTGCCTAAATTTGGAGCTGCTGGAAACAGTTTAAAGGAGATTGATTTGAGTGAAAACAAACTTACTCAGTTAGATTTCGATGCGCCCTTGAATGTTATTGAGACAATCAATGTATCTAACAATCGTATTGAGCACTTGCCTCAAGAACTACACTTTTTTTCTTCCCTACATCATTTGGATTTGAGTGCAAATTTAGTCCAGACATTTCCTGAGGATCTGTTGGAATTGGCTAATCTCTCTTATTTAAATTTAGAGGACAACAGGATACAAAAGGTTCAATTACAAGTGAATGATTTTAGTGATAGCCGAACTCAATTGTTCTTGAGAGGCAATCAAATAGAGAATGATGACAAGAGAATGTTAATGAATAATAGAATGTATATTCGTAGCCTATGAGTAAAAATGACGGATGTTTTGGTGCTTCGATAGATGGCAAAAAACTGGTAGATTTCTTAGACAGTATTCTTGAATCTAACCTTCAGTTTGAAGCCAATACAGGGAGAAGACCGACGCCTATATGTATCTGGGGTACACATGGCTTGGGAAAAACGGAAATAGCCATGGAGGTGGCTAGAGAGAAACAATGGAAAGTTGCGTATTGTGCTCCTGCTCAATTTGAAGAAATGGGAGATTTGCACGGACTTCCTTTCAAAATTGACCCAGATCCAACAGTAGTGGGTGATGAACGAACAGTTTATTTGCCGCCAGAATGGGTACCTACTGATCCAGGACCTGGTATTTTGTTATTGGATGACATCAATAGGGCGGATGATCGTATTTTGAGAGGTACCATGCAGTTGCTTCAAAATTTTGAAATGTTCTCTTGGTCCTTACCACCCAATTGGCAAATCATCGCCACAGCCAACCCTGATTCAGGTGACTATTCGGTTACCCCAATGGATGAGGCAATGCTGACAAGAATGATCCATGTAACCTTAAAGTTCGATGCGAAAGCATGGGCAGAGTGGGCCTTGAGTGCCGGGATTGATGCGAGAGGAGTGAATTTTGTATTGACCTACCCAGAAATGGTGACAATGAAAAGAACTACGCCGCGCACTTTGGTTCAGTTTTTTGGCCAAACAAAACAATTCCCTGATTTAAAGCAAAACATCAACCTCGTCGAAATACTCGCCAAAGGTTGTCTAGATGAGGAAGTCGCAGATACTTTTATCACCTTTATTGAAGATAGTCTTGGTCAATTGCCTCCTCCGGAATCTTTCTTAGACGAAAGCAATCTACAGACCTTGGATATAGTCATCGGTAACCTGATGAAAACAACGAAAGGTCTTCGTTTGGATTTGATTAATACCTTATTGTATCGCGTGGTTTTAAAGCTTAAATCGGATAGCTTTGAACCTTCAGAAAATGCTGAAAAAGTGTTAGCTCATGTGTTGCTGTCGAATCAAATTCCAGTTGATTTGAGGTATGGATTTCATCTCGATTTGGTAAAGGCGAAGTTAAGCAATAGTCCTTCCATGAAAGTTATACAAGGTGTCGTCACCAACAAAGAAATATTAGGACAGTTTATGAAAATGCTCTAGGATGGAATCCGTCACAACAGAGGCTGAATTTCTTTTATCGCGCAGTGCCATTAAGTTATTAAGGCCCGAACCGTTTTATGCACATATTTTTGCCGGTTTGACACGCGTTATTGGTGATAAGGTGCCTACGATGGCAGTTTCTTTTAATGATTCAGCATTCACACTTTGGGTAAATCCAACGTTTATTAGCGAAAAATTAAATGAATTGGAGCGCGTTGCTGTTTTGAAACATGAGATTTTACACCTCGTTTTCAGTCATCTTTTTCGTGGCAAAGGCGTATTTCCAAAAATAGAGAATATTGCAGCAGACTTGGTTGTGAATCAATATGTCGAACCTTGGCCATTGCCAGAAGGTGCCATCCTTTTAAGCTCATTTCCAGACCTGAATTTGAATACATTAGAGAGTTTCGAATACTATTACAACAAGCTCTTGGAATTGAAGAAAGAAGATGCGGCCGAGAAATATCCGAAGAGTTATGAATTATTCCAAAAGCTCATTTCTGAAGATGAAAGCCAACAAACATCAAGTTGCATCGGATCGCACGAATTATGGTCACAAAAGGATGAAGAATCTGTTCATTCGGAGAAAGCGTTGAGGGCCTTAAAAAACATATTAAAATCAGCGCAAGAAAAAACAGATTCCAAATTCTGGGGAAGCTTGCCGGCAGGAATAAGGCGAGAAATCGAAGGGATCTTGGCGCCACCAAAAATTTCATGGAAGCATGTCGTTAAAATCTTCAATTCCTCCTGTGGGAAAACCGTTTTGCGAGCAACAAGACGGAAAGAAAGTCGACGTTTTGAAGGAAGTCCGGGTGTGAGAATTAAACGGTTGAGAAAAATCGTTGTTGCCATTGACACTTCAGGTTCCATTGATAACGCCTTATTTCAGGAGTTTTGGAACGAGATAATGGCGATTTCAAAGACAGGGACGCTTGTCACCGTTGTGGAGTGCGACGCTGAAATTCATCATGTTTACGATGTGCGCAATCAAATGGCAATGCCGAAGCCAAGAGGCGGAGGCGGAACGTCGTTTGATCCTGTTCTCAGGTGGGTGAAAAGACACAGAATGTACAACGGTCTAATTTATTTCACGGATGCGCATGCAGCCCAACCAAGAGAAAGTGTTTCCCTGCCTTTGTTATGGTGTGTCTATGGCGATATTCAAAAAACCGATCATTTACCTGGAAAGATAATTCGTGTTGAATAAAAATCTCTATTTTTGCTCAAAGTGAGGTGATAAAGATTTTAGCATAATTGACAAGCGATTCGCTTGTCGTGAAAAGTGTAAGTGATTGTTATCGCTTATTCTTGGGCGAATTATAAAGTTTAATTAGAATTTGATTCCGCAACAATAGAGTGCAATATTGCGTTCCAAAGTAAAATTTCACCACATTTTGAATCTCCCTAGTCTTGGACGTCCATGGCTGGGGATTTTTTTATAATTATTTTTTTTACCACCACTCCTAAAGTTACAAAGAAGTTTGAAAATTAATGATTTGGATATAGAGCCTTTTGCCTAACAATCAAGTATTCAAGGGACATTTGGTCAATTGTTATGAAAGCCAATGCCTTGCGTTACGGTAAATCAACAAAGCCAAATGGAATAATACAAGATGTTATGACGAATAATCAAGGTGTATTGGTGTATCTCGCATCAGGACCAAATAGAGAAGAATACGAGAACTTGCCCTACGATAAAGTCATCTTAATTGATTACAACTATTTCAAGAATGATCAATTCGGGGATAAAGTGGAATGTTGGAGTTGCAATGTGATCGAAGCCGTTGAACGTTTTCATCAGCGCAACATGAAAATAAACTGCCTTGTCAA
>JBILBT010000178.1:0-6459 GCA_044353545.1 Crocinitomicaceae bacterium
CAAGGTGCTGATGCACCAAATATTTTGTATTCCGCCGTCACAGTGGGGATTTCCAACGCAGCGGCAACAGGAACTGCAAATCACCATACGCGTCATACTGCAGGGAGTTCAAATTACATTTTAGCCGATTCACTTTTCACGGGGTATCGCGCCATTCGCATCAATTCATCATTTCCTGCGAGCACACTGTCTGCAAGTGGGCAAACGAACTTGAAGGTAAGTATCATTGCTGACTTAGGTGCAGCAACTGACTTCCAGTCAATCAACTTCTTCTCGTTTACGTATCCGAAGCTACCAAATATTGCAGGAGCCTTGCAATCTACGTTTAATGTGCAAAACCAACTCATTCAAACGAAAACTCGGCTTGACCTCCTTAATTTAACTTCGACTTCGCCTATGATTTGGGCAATGGGTGACATTTATCGGTCGCTTGCATTAACCACGAACGGAAGTGCAAAAACGATTTTGATACCTAACAATCCATCTGGAAACGCACAAAAAGTTTGGATTCAGGATGCAGCAACGTTTACATTAGTTTCTTCGATGAGTGCTGTTAATCCTGCAACATCTCCAGGAACATTCACTGATTTTTCTCAGTTGAGCTCAGAAAAAGCTTTGTTAATGGTCTACAATCCCAATTTACAAAGCGCAAGTGCTCAATATGCTGCTTACCGCATGTCACCCGAAGGCGGAAATTACAATGTCATTCTTGCGGATATCTATGAATTGTATCAACAATTTGGTGGTGGCATTCACAAACACGTCAATGGAATTCGACGATTTGCTCATTTCATGCACGATCAAGCGACAGACAAGCCAGTTGGACTTTTCCTAATGGGAAAAGGAATTCGTGAAGCAAATGTCTCGGGTATTGCATTCAATGGTCCCGGTGGTCGCTCAAATAATTCAAATTATGCTTTGAACTTAATTCCGTCATTTGGATTTCCGTCGAGCGACAATTGCCTTACCTCAAACCTTCCTGGGACCACCAAATGGGCATCCCTAATTCCAACAGGTCGCGTTGTGGCCCGAACGAATGATGAGTTGGTAAATTATTTAGAAAAGCTCATTTTGTATGAACAGCAGCAAGATCCTTCTTCGGTGTATAGTTCAGCAACCAAGGACTGGCAAAAACAAGTGCTTCACTTCGTTGGGGGAACAGATCTCGGACAGCAAACTACCTTTCAAGGGTACATGTCCAATTTGAAAACTACCATTGAACAAGCAAATTATGGTGGGAATGTGAAAACGGTCGTCAAGACTACCGACACCCCTTTGCCTCCAGGTGAATTGAATGCCATCACTGAACGCATTCACGAGGGCGTTTCATTGATCAATTTCTTCGGACATTCTGCGCCAACAACATCTGGTTTTGACATCAACATTGATGAACCCGCCAACTGGGATAATTATGGAAAATACCCTGTATTAATTGCCAACTCCTGTTACAATGGGAATATTTTCGAAAGCTCTATTTCAAAGTCTGAGCAATTTATTTCAACCCCAGACTTCGGCCCAATCGCCTATTTGGGCACGGTAAATCTTGGGTTTGCCTCTACCCTCTACCAGTTTTCAAACGAATTATACAAAGAATTTAGTGTAAACAACTACGGCAAAACCCTCGGGCAGCAGGTGCGCAATGTTGTTGCCACAATGGAAACCTTTGGAACAAATTTATTCTCTGAGTCAACCGCAACACAAATGTCCTTAAATGGCGACCCCATGTTGCGCATGAACCCACACGAAAAGCCAGAAATCGAATTGACTGAACAAGGCGTCTCTTTTGGCCCTGAAACATTAGATCTTAGCGTGGACAGCATTGAAATTTCAATCGCATTGAAAAACTTAGGTCGTTCGGTTATTGATACCTTTTCATTGGAGGTCATTCGCGACCTTCCGGGTTCATCGGTTGATTCACTTTATTCCTTTTATTTAAGTGGATTGGATTATACAGATACGGTTCATTTCAAGGTTCCATTGTTGCCGGGGGCTGGTGTTGGACTGAATACCTTTACCATCAAGGCCGATTTACCGACCTTCATCGATGAGCAGTACGACGAAATCGTAAACAATCAAATTATTAAAACATTGTTTATCAATGTTGAGGGAATACAACCCGTCTTACCCTACCCATTTGCAGTAGTACCAAAAGACAGTGTTACCGTAATGGCATCCACAGTCAATCCGATTGCTCCAATGAACACCTATCGCTTTGAATTGGACACCATCGATTTTGTGGGAGCGCCTAGTCCCTTTCATCGCTATGCTCTTGTTACTGGATTGGGAGGGGTAAAAACAGTTCCTCCAGCCTACTGGACTTTAACTTCGAATCAACAAAATGCCCCCCTTGTATGCTCAGACAGCACAGTTTATTTCTGGCGTGTATCCGTCGAGAACAGTGATCCGATTTGGAAAGAAAGTTCATTCCAATACATTGAAAACAAGGAAGGTTGGGGACAGGATCATTTCTTCCAGTTCAAAGACAACGATTTCGATGGGGTCAATTACGATAGAGCAGCTCGCACGAAGGATTTCTTCCCCTATACGCGTGATCTTGCGGTAGATGTGTTGTCAACGACCGCCACACCACAAATTTATGGCAACCTCTATTCCATCGATCAACAAATGCAAGATTATGGCATCTTGAATTTCAATCCAAAGTGGCATGTCGCGATTATCGACCAGTATTCCCTTGAACCATGGGGAACGCGCTTTGGCACTCAAAATACAGATCATGTTTTCGGAAACAATAACGACAATTTCGGTCGAGTTTGGAAGTATTTTACCTTCCATCAAAATGATGCGAGCAAACGAGCCGCGTTCAAGGCCATGATTGAAAATTCAGTAGACGATGGCGATTACATCCTCATCTACTCGCCGATGACAGCAGTTTACGATCAATGGGAACCAGCAATTTTCTCGATGTTTGAAAACCTTGGTTCAGATAGCATCGTTCCGGGAAGACCCAATTTACCTTTCGCCTTTTTCTGTCGCAAAGGAGATACGTCAAGTGTCGTTGAACGTTACGCCGCGTATGCTGGACAAAATGTTCGTTTAGATGCTATTTTACAGGGAGTTTCTTTTGCTGGATTGGAAACTGGACCTTTCATTGGTCCCGCTTCTGAATGGAAATCATTGTTTTGGAAACAAGATTCTCTTGAAACAAATAATGCAGACTCAACCGTGCTATACATCAAAGCGTATGACGCTGGAATGAACTTGCAAACGACGATTCCTGTTCCGTTTACCAGCAATGACTCCATCCTTAATTTGGGAGGATTGGTTGACGCCGTGCAGTATCCATATCTCCGCTTGGGAGCCTTTTACAAAGACTCTTTAGGCTATACTCCAGCACAAATTGACCGTTGGCATGTTTTGTTTACACCACTTCCTGAGGCCGCTATTGATGGAACAACCGGAATTACTTGGATACCGAACAGTGATACCATTGCTGAAGGGCAGCAGGTTCAGTTTGCTGTGGATGTAAAAAACATCTTCAACATTTCGATGGACTCCTTGTTGGTTTCGTATTGGATCCAAGATGCCAACCAAGTGAAGCATCCCGTTCCCTATCCACGACAAGATTCACTTTTGGTAGGTGAAACGATGCGAGACACCATTTCGTTCTCTACACTTGGTCTTGCAGGAATGAACACACTTTGGATGGAGGTTAATCCTTATGTTTCTCCCGGAAGTTCAATCACAGATCAGCCAGAACAGGCGCACTTTAACAATTTAATCCAAGTGCCCTTCATGGTAAACGGAGACAATTTACATCCGATTCTCGATGTCACGTTCAATGGAAGACACATCCTCAACGGGGATATTATTGCACCAGAAAGTGAAGTATTGATTTCATTAAAAGATGAGAATCAATTCCAAATCATGAACGATGTTTCGGATACCACCTTGTTTGGGATTTACCTCACCGATCCTGACGGGATCCAAAAACGCATACCATTCGTGGATGGAAATGGAAATACGGTGATGCAATGGATTCCTGCGGAAACACAAAACAAACGCTTCAAAATTGTCTATCCTGCATTGTTCGAAAAGGATGGGAAATACACCCTATTCGTTCAAGGTTCAGATCGCAGTGGTAATGCCTCTGGAGATATGGAATACCGAATCTCCTTTGAGGTGATTCACGAGTCCATGATTACTTACATGATGAATTACCCAAATCCATTCAGTACAAGTACGAAGTTTGTCTTCACCCTTACGGGAAATGAGGTACCTGATGAAATGATTATTCAGATCATGACCGTATCAGGGAAGGTGGTAAGAGAAATAACAGAAGATCAACTCGGACCGATTCAAATTGGCCGCAACATCAGTGAGTATTCTTGGGATGGGACAGATGAGTTTGGTGATCCATTGGCCAATGGTGTGTATTTATATACAGTAAAAGCACAGATTAACGGTGAAGAAATCAAACACATGGAATCCGGCGCTGACAGCCATTTCAAAAAGGAATTTGGGAAGATGTATATTCTGCGTTGATTAGAAAAAACGGCAGCAGAAAATCGCGGTATCGTCCACAAGTGAAAGATCGCCTCGCCATTCGTCCAATTTCGAGAAAATCAAAGAGTTCATATCCTCCATCTTTAGTGGGTAATAGCTATTGACAAGTTTGATCAAGCGTTCAATCCCAAAAAATTCATCGTCTCTATTTTCCAACTCCACCACTCCGTCCGTGTAAAGCACCATAGTTGTGTTTGGCCCAAGCGTAAGTCTTCCCGATTGAATAAATGGCAGTTCATCAAACATGCCTAAACCAATGCAACCCGAATCGAGCATTTCTACTTTACGGCCATTCGTAATGAAGGGATAATTGTGTCCCGCATTGATGTATTTCATTTCTCGAGTTGTCGCATTGTAGTGCGCGATAAAGAAGGTAATGAACTTCTCACCTTTCGCACTTTTCATCACTTTTTTATTCAACTCCTCGATCAAAAACTCCATTTCAAAGCGCTGATAATTGAACACCGTGCGCACCGTTGCTTGAAAGTTTGCCATCAACATCGCTGCTCCAATCCCTTTTCCTGAAACATCACCAATGCAGATGATGTACTCTTCATCTCCTAAAGGAATAAAATCGTAGTAATCCCCTCCTACCTCATGTCGCGGTGTGTATTTGGCTGAGATATCCATACGGCGATTGGACGGCAAGTCCGAAGGAAAAAGCAAACGCTGCATCACCGAGGCCACCTCCAATTCTTTCTTGATGCGTTCTTGAATGATACTTTGACGGGCCATTCGTTTATTCTCAATGGCCACGACAATGATATTGGTCAAGGTTTGAATGAAACTTAGGTTGTTTAAATGATCAACAACACGTCTATTTTCTTTATTCAAGCCGCCAATGAGTAAATATGCAAGAGGCTGTTCTTTGTGAATGACAGGCACTACGACATCAAACTCCATTAAAATAGCAGAGTGCGAAGATTCGATCATTGTCGTCTCCCCGAAGCGCAACAGATCTCTATTCACATCAATTTCTTTCACCTTGCCTTTAATTCCTACCCGCAAGAGGCAATTCCATTCGGTTTGATGGTTGTATAAGACAAACTTCGTGAACCCAAGTTGTTCTTTTAAAATGAATGAAAAAATCTGAATCAGTCGATCTACCCCCTCATTGGCATTGATGGCATTGGTCACCTCCAACAATGAATGAAGCTTGAAGTCCTTCAGAACCAACTGATCTTCTAAATTCTGTATAAGCTTCTCTTTCATTTCAGTTTTTCGAGCAACTTCGGCAATTGTCGTAGAGCCGCCATCTCCCTGAATTTTTCCTTAACGTCTGCACACGGACTTCCGAAATAGGTCTTTCCGCCTTCCAAATCTTTCGAAATACCTGATTGCGCCAAGACGGTTGCACCTTCTCCGATGGTAATACCACTTGCACAACCCACTTGACCCCATAAAATCACACGATCTTGAATGCGAACACATCCTGCGATACCAACATTGGCCGCCATCAAGCAGTGTTTCCCGATGACTGTATCATGCCCAACTTGTACTTGGTTATCTATTTTGGTTCCTTCGCCAATGCGTGTTATTCCCGTAACTCCCGAATCTATGGTACACAGCGCGCCAATTTCCACATCACGTTCGATGACTACTCCACCACAACTGTGCATGCGGTGATAGCCATCCGATTTTTTCTTGTAGTAAAATGCCGAATGACCGATAACCGTATTGGCACCGATGATGACATTTTCTCCTATTTCCGTGCGGTCCATCAACACAACACCGGCATGAATGATGGCATTGGCGCCAATTTTCACGTCGTGACCGATGAAAACATTCGGATAAATGAGTGCGGATGGATGGACATCACTTCCTTTTCCAAGTGAAGAAGATTGGGATTGAAATGGTGAAAAATGGCGAGTCAATCGATTGAAATCATCAAAGGGACTTTCAGAAATGATCAATCCCTTCCCCTCTGGGCATTCC
>JBILBT010000022.1:0-19718 GCA_044353545.1 Crocinitomicaceae bacterium
TTGTGCTCTGTAACACAAGTTCACGCGCAACTAATTGACAAGTTGCCTTTTGGTTTCAATAGCCCATTGGCTCAAAATCCAAAAGATACAGCAGCAACAGTTGTTTGGACTGAAGTCATTGAAGAAAGATCCATCTTTTCATCCTCTTATAAAAGTAATGATGGACAGGTGAAATTTGAATACAGCAAAGCACCAATCAATTATTTCAATGCAAACAAACAATTAGTGCCTATCAATCCTGCTCTAAAGGAAATCTCAAAAAATGTATCACTATGGGCGGCATTAAACCAACCTTTTCCGACATGGTTATATGCCAATGGCGCATTTGGGATCACTTTAGGTGAAAATACCACCATGCGGGTTGGGGAAAAATTCATTTTAAATGGAATTGAAATAGATGGTAAACCTGTGCACGTCTCGGAGAATCGTGTGACTCAGCAGTATACCGATCATGGCATTTCTCGAATTCTTGATTACTTTGAAAACGCAGTTGAATATTCATATGTATTGAGCGAAATGCCAACGTCAAACAATGCCAACTTTACCTTTGACGAACGATTGGATTTGCCATCCGGGTTTAGTGCTATGGTTGAAAATGGCTTGTTGATCATTCGAAATGCCGAAAAACAAGTTGTCTCCACATTCCACGAACCACTTTGTTACGATGCGGACAAAGCGTGGATGCTTGCAGAGTATTCCTTGATTGAAAAAGGCAATGAGCGCTATGTTCGCCTTACAGTTCCCGCTTCATGGCTAAACGCGCCGAATCGACACTATCCAATTGTGATTGATCCAATTGTTCAAGGCCCAACGAGTGTATGGAATGGTGGTTCAATGCCTTCTTGTATCTTGCCAAACTACAATGTAGATAGTATTCAATGTGTTATTCCAGCAGGCATCACGGTAACAGGACTTTTTGTAACGGGTAGTTTTTATGCAGATCCCTTTACACCGGCAATAATGAGTCAAGGGGAAATGAAATACAGCACGACCTGTGGAATTTCACAAGCCTTTACGATTACAGGTGCAACGGCGACATTACCGGGTACTGCATATCTAGATTCGTTTAACATTCTATCCCCACTCATGTGCTGTTTCGCTGAATCCTGCAATCCGCAAAGCTTCTATCTGCGCATGCACCTCGGGCGAACAGGTCCAGGAACAGGGTGCAATACCACTTACATTCGCTATGATCCAATTAGCACTTTATGGCCATTTAAAGCAGTTGTAGTCGGACGTACACCTGAACCCTACGGAAGTAAATGGAATGTACCCGCGACACCAATCTGCACCAACCAGTGCACCATCACTGGAACAGCGTATGTGTATTATGGGGTAGCACCATACACCTATACGCACCCGTGGTCAACGCAAGTGGTGACACAAGGTCAAAACAATGGCTGTGGAACTGGAGCGAACAGTTTTCAGTTCACGTTGAATATCCCCAATTGTCCAACGTATTGTGATCCCACAGCTTCACTTGTTGTTCCACCTCCGGTGATTACCGATGCGTGTGGTCTAGTGGTCATGGGAATTCCTGCAGATGCCGTTCCCTTGAAAATCACTCCTCAAGTGAATGTCATCATGGACACCTTGCTTTGTTCGGGTGCACCTTCAACCATTGCCTTGAATTCGTGCGTGCCAAATGGTGTAGTAAATTGGTCTGGAAATGGTCAAAGTGGAACAGGAACTTTTGCCGATACGATTTATAATACAACGAACAGTATTGCAGTGATTCCCTATTCAGCAGTAACTACCGAAAATGGGTGTGTGTCCGACACGGTTCTCATTAATCTCTACGTGGAGCCCTTGCCCATAGCGAATTTTACCTCAACACCAAATCCGGCCATCGTCGCAGTCCCAGTCGATTTTACAAATCAGTCCCAGAATTACAATGGCCCCTTGAATTATTCATGGACTTTAGATGGGCAGAATTTCTCAACAGATCAAAACACAGCGAATACCTTTTTTAGCCCAGGTGAATATACGATGTGTTTAGCGGTTGAGTCCAACTCGCTATGTGTCGATTCAGTTTGTCAACTTATTCAAGTTGTTCCAGCTACCGTTATTCCACCGAATGTGATTACCGCCAACAATGATCAAATCAATGATTTGTTAGAATTCAAATATCTAGAGTTTTATCCAAACAACTCACTCGTTATTTTGAACCGTTGGGGAAATGTCGTTTTTGAAAAAATGGCTTATGCCAATGATTGGAATGGTGATAATTTGACTGCTGGAACGTATTTCTATATGCTCATTGTCAACGATGGTGAACAAGAATACAAAGGCTTTATTCAAATTGTGCGTTAATTTTTTCGTGTGCGTGCTTAAATCCTAGTGTATAAAAACGAAAATCTATGCGCAACATTTCAAAGTCCAAATTTCTCTCTGGCGTTCAATGTGAAAAGAAATTATTTTTCGATACCCACCGAAGGGAGTTAAAACCACCTGTTTCACCAGAACAGCAAGCGTCATTCGATATGGGCCATGCCGTTGGTGTTTTGGCACAAGCTTATTTCTCGGGAGGCATGGATGCGACGCCGGGGGAAGATAGAAGCTACGTTGTGCCAATTGCCAACACCCGACGGTGGATCAATGAAGGTGTTCAAACGATTTATGAAGCCACATTTTCAGCCAATGGTGTATTTGCCGCATTGGATATCCTGCATCACCACAATGGTGAACGTTGGGCGGTTGAAGTTAAGAGCAGCACGGGAGTAAAGGACTATCACATTACGGATGCCTCATTGCAATTCTATGCCATGGATCAAGCGGGTTTTCGTCCGGATCGCTTTTTCTTGATGCACATCGACAACACTTACGTGAAGAATGGGCCAATCGACCCAAGTAGTTTCTTTGTGCTTGAGGAGCTGACAGAACAGGTGCTAGACCATCAAACTTGGGTAGCGAGACGAGTCAGTGAGTTGCGTAACATGCTGGAAGGTGATGAGCCTGTAGTTCAAATTGGCCCTCACTGCAGCTCCCCATTTTCCTGTGATTATAAAGGCCATTGTTGGGGACATATACCGGAGAACTCTGTGTTTGATTTGTACAATTCTCGGGGTAAAGAATGGCAGTATTACAACAATGGAATAGTAGACATTCTTGATATTCCAGACCTCGATGCATTGGGTCATCGACAGCGTTTGCAAGTCGAAGGTCAGTTGCATGGTACCGGTCATGTTGATGAGGAGAGGCTACGCGAATTTTCACAGGAGTTTCAGTATCCACTTTATTTCTTTGATTTTGAAACCATCTTTACAGGCTTGCCTGTCTTGGACGGTACCCGGCCATATCAGCAAGTACCTTTCCAATATTCTTTACATATCTTGTCGGAAGATGGAGCCATGGAACATCGAGAATTTTTGGCCTCTGCTCAAGATTTCAGTTCCACGAATGACAGAGATCCCAGACAGCAACTCATCCAACAACTCCGCAGCGATATTGGTCCGACAGGGTCTATTGTGGCGTACAATGCATCCTTTGAAATAAGTGTATTGAATGGACTGGCTGCTGCCTTTCCAGCAGATGCAGAGTACCTCATTGGAATTACCCATCGTTTCGTTGACCTTCTTGTGCCCTTTCAAAGTGCATGGTATTACCTTCCAGAAATGGGTGCCTCAGCATCGATAAAATCAGTTCTTCCAGCCATCGCACCAGAATTTAGTTATGACGATTTGGTCATTGGCAATGGTGGAGATGCCAGTTCAATTTTTCATTCCATGATTACAGGTGATTTTGTGGGTGATGAAGCAGAAACACGCCGCCATTTATTGGCCTATTGTGAACGAGACACCCTTGGAATGGTCGTTATTTGGAAAGAGGTTTTTGGGGATCGGGTGTAGTTTAAATGTGAGACTTGACTAAAATTCGTCGACACGCAGCACTTAATTTATCTTGTTTATGTCCTCTACTACGTAGAACTACGTAGTGCTACTCCTGAAAAATACTGAAAGTCAACGCGCCACTTCCTAAAATCATTGCGACCCATACTCACTGCATCTATCTTTGATTCATAGAACGGTCGGGGTGGTTCCCGATTTTCATAGCAGTAGTTTAGTTAGTTTAGGTAGTAAAAAAGGGCGCAAAGAGCGTCCTTTTTTAGTTTAGAACAAGTTGATCGTTGGTTAATGGTGTTACAAAAGAGCTATACTCAAAGAGCCTTATGGAGTTTAATGATTTGATGAGTTTAGGGCTAAAAGGGAAGTAAAAATTGGAATGGTGTTTTCGCCTTCACTCCCACCCTCATTCTTCCTCTGTGTTTTGACCCCATCAGGGTCAAAAATCGGTTGCAATTTGATGAGATGTGAACATCCACGACCCCATAGGGGTCGAACAGAAGTGAGAAAGAAATTTAGAGTTGCTTACTACTTAAATTACAAAAAAATGAAAGAGCGTGTAAAAATCCTTGAGTGAAGAAAATGGAATTTTGGGTTACTATCTATGTGTAATCCTACGAGGGATTAAAAAAATATATCGAAGAGTGAGAATGAGAGTGACCCTTCGCTAACCTCAGGGCAAGGAATGAAGAAAAAAACCAGAGTGGTCAACAGCGCTTTCGTTCTGTTTCTCACTCTGGTTTTTTGCATGTGCAATGTTCAAATTATCTTACCTGATGGTTAAAATTCAAATATTGAAAAGGAGTAGAACTTATAAATCGAATTTATTCAAGAGCGAGAAGCAGAATGAGAATGAAGAAAAAAACCAGAGTGGTCAACAGCGCTTTCGTTCTGTTTCTCACTCTGGTTTTTTGTACCTCGGGCCGGAATCGAACCGGCACGCCCGAAAGCACAGGATTTTGAATCCAGCGCGTCTACCAGTTCCGCCACCGAGGCATTTCGAAATTGGTGCTCAAATTTAACACTTTATTTCAACTCGCCACGCAGAATCACGCAAATTTGTAGGAATTATACTTTTGAAACTTTCATTAATCGCTCACGTTTGTCGTCAGAGATTCTTAAAAAGTAGATCCCAAATCCAACACCGTCAAGTTGATTGAACTGCACGAAATTGCTTTGTGGTGCGGCAACCAACGAAGCAATGACCCTGCCCTGAGCATCCAGTAGCGTAACTTTTGTTTCCTCTGTTAGGAATTCGCCTAACTCTACTGTGATTGTCCCCGAAAAAGGATTTGGGAACACCTCCGCCTTTTGAAAGGCAAGCTCATCATTACCTGCCATGCTACAACCATTCAGGTTACCCGGCATATTGATGTCTAACCATGTTATGCGTCGCGTGTACCAATCTTTTAAACGCTGTACTTCTTCTGAATAACTCTGTGCAGGGGGCTGAACCTCACCAGTTCCAGTGGCAACGCCCATGTTCCCCCATGTTTGATAGTGCCATGCCTGACTTTCATCCACCACATTGGACACAGAATCAATCTTTGCATGGATGTAAGGTAAACTCAGGATGTTTCGTCGCAAGTCTTCATAGCGGCAGCGTACCTCATTCGCAAAGACCGTGTCTTGCAAAAGTCGAATGTACCACCCACAAGCATTCACATCTTGATCGACTTCTCCATACATAAATTGAGATCCGTCCTCAGACCCACTCCACATGTCTTTTTGCGACCAGTCGAAGTCCCAAACTGGTCCAGCGTGAAGCTTTTTGTAGGTTCCATCGGAATAATCTTTGTCCTTCCAGAAGAATCGACTCTTCTTGAATCCGTCCACATTTCTGGTCAACTCATTGATGATGAAATAGTCGATGAATGATTCGATGTGCATGAAACGGCGATAGCCAAAAGTGGGGTCGTCATACCCGACAGAGTAAAGTGCCGTTTCTAACTCGTTGATGTAGTTCTGAATGTAGGTCTGTTGTGCTGGAACAATATCAGATGGCTTTGGATAATAATACACATAATGGATATCCAATCCGGGAAAACCAATGGGAGAATAATCGCTCAACCAGGAGTTTGTCTCATCGTGGTAATCAACTTTAATGACATACCCTCCCGTTGCATCCAAGCCTAAAATCTCTGTAGAGTCCAATTTTGAAATATCTATTCGATTGCTATCCCGCTTAATTTTTTCGCAGAGCATATAAACTCCTTCATAATCTCCGTCAATCACCACATCCACAAAGCGTGAGCGCACGCCATAGTGTCCCATCGAATCGAACAAATTGAAGGGAACAAAATTTCTGGCAAAGGATTTATCGTTGTAATTGGCCAATAGGTTCCAATCACTTTCAGCGGGCATGCCGATGAGGGAAGAATCAATATCGTTTCCAAGGTTGTCACGCAGCTCAAACGAATAAGGTTTTTGAGGCAATGACAGGGAATAGTTTCCTCGGTACTCTAATCCAATTTTACCATTGTATTCATTGAATGGATCAACCATGTGGTTTCTATTTCCAGGGCCATTGTAAATGATCCCCATATCTACATTCACTTTGTTGTCGGCCTGGATCGTCTGACCTCCGGTATTGATAACGATAATCGGCAAATCCGATTCCGCAAATTGAAAATAATCGGCTGGGTTTGAACCAAATGTCAAGGACCAATCTTGAACAGTACCCTCATCAGCACCATATCCGTCCGTGACACGCAAGAACCATGTACCATTTGGATTCTGCCCGTTGTTTACTGCGCCCATTTGCCCCATTGGTGTATAGGTCCCTGTAAATGGAGCCGAACCCGTTGCAATGTTTGCTGCTGCAAAGGAGTTAAAGCAGGTGTTCACAAGGTCGTCATCTCCACCACCAATTCCTCCTGCAAGCAATTTCACAGTTCCGTCTGGCGCCACCAATTCAAAGGTCAAATCGGCTAAATAGGTATGCGTCAAATTGATACAAACGGTTTCTAAGCCAAAGGTTGTCGTATTTATGCTTGTTTGAGGAACCGCAACAGTAGCTGGGATATCTGTGGTTTGAAAGTCTAGAATTGGACCTGTTCCCCCGCTGAATGTTTGTGCATGTAAACCGTATGAACTGATTAAAGTGAGCGCAGCAAGGTAAAGATTCTTCAATTTCGTGTACTTTTAGATGTTGAATTTAACACATTTTACGCTATGCGAAAAATACTCATCAAAAACATTAAAGGACTCGTGCAAGCGGGTGAGGATTTGCCGAGGGTACTTCGTGGCGCGGAGATGGCAAATATTCCCATAATCGCAGACGCATTTATTGCTTTGGAGGATGGCGAAATTGTGGCTTATGGACCCATGACTGAATTGCAAGGCATCGATGATTGGCGTGACTTAGAACTGGTTGATGCGGAAGGAAAGTATGTCATGCCGGCATTTTGTGACCCACACACACACACCGTTTTTGCACGCAGCCGCGAGGAGGAATTTGTGGATCGGATCAATGGATTAAGTTACGAAGACATCGCACTGCGTGGAGGGGGAATTTTAAATTCAGCCAGAAGGCTTGCCGACTTGTCGGAAGATGAGTTGTTCAATCAAGCGATGAAACGCATTGAGCAGTTGATGGCCTACGGAACAGGTGCGATCGAAATAAAATCAGGTTATGGCTTGTCGGTAGAGTCGGAAATTAAAATGCTACGTGTCATAAAACGATTGAAAGAAAAAGCGCCCATTGCCGTGAAAGCGACATTTTTAGGGGCGCATGCTTTCCCCAAAGAATACAAGGAAAATCATCGTGGATATCTTGACCTCATAAAGCAGGAGATGCTCCCAAAAATCGCTGAGGAAGGTTTGGCAGACTACATCGATGTCTTTTGTGAACGGAACTACTTTTCAGTAGATGAAATGGAAGAAATTTTGCTGGAAGGGAAAAAGTACGGTCTCGTCCCAAAGGTACATGTCAACCAGTTTTCTGCACTTGGCGGTGTCGCAAAGGCTATTGAATTGGGCGCCTTATCGGTGGACCACTTGGAAGAAATTACGGAGGATGACATCAACGCATTGAAAAACAGCGCGTGCATGCCAACCATTTTACCGAGCTGCTCACATTTTCTCGGAATACCATTTGGAGAAGCACGAAAAATGATCTCAGCTGGATTGCCGGTGGCATTGGCGAGTGATTTTAATCCCGGTTCAACACCAAGTGGAAATCTTGGATTTGTGTGGTCCCTGGCTTGCGTAAAAATGAAACTAACACCCGAAGAAGCGTTGAATGCCCTAACCATCAACGCGGCCTATGCCATGGGCTTAAGTGATACGCATGGAAAAATTGCACTCGGACGAAAATCGCCCCTTCTGATGACGACGCAAATCCCGTCACTCGCATATATTCCTTACGCGTTTGGCGACATGCATATCGAACGAATTTTCATTTAATTCTCAAGGATTCTATACCTTTACACCATGCGTAAGTTTCGTTTACTTTTCACCCTGTTTTTTCTGATGTGCAGCAACGTATTGTTTGGTCAAAACATTCAGCGTAAAAATGAACTGTTGTGGGAAATATCTGGAAACGGGTTAAAGGCGAAAAGTTATCTCTATGGGAGTCTGCACTCGAATGATAAACGCCTTTTTCGCCTGTCTGACTCTGTATATGTGGCTCTAAATACCACAAAATCAGTTGTCCTTGAAACGGATATTTTTTCCCTTTTTGAAGAATGGGATACGCGAAAAGATGAGATTCGCTTGCTTTACGACAACAAAGGAAAGCCTTATACAGCAAACGATCAGGCAACAGAAACCATTTATGGCAATGAAGATGGAATGCCTCAGTTCTTGGATGCGTATTTTCTTCAATATTGCCACAACGCGAAAAAGAATTTTTATCCGCTCGAAACGGTTGAGGAACAGTTGAGTTTGTTGACAGAAATTGGCTTGCCCGATGGGAATGGAATGAATCTACCTGTTTTCGATTACTTGCAGGAGAAAGTCATCGAATTGTACCTTCAGGGGGATATCGAGGGCTTGAATAAAATGATGAATGTGAACCTTTCTGTTGAAGGAGATTCCGAGTTGTATGACGAGTTGATCGTTCGAAGAAATGAAAGAATGGTCATAGGGCTGGATTCATTGATGCGATTCAACCCTTTGTTTTGTGCTGTAGGTGCTGGACATTTAGGAGGAGAACAAGGAATAATAAACCTCTTGCGTAAAAAGGGATACAAGGTGAGAAAAGTCATGGCGGTTTTCTCTGAAGGTTCTATCCCCGCGAAAGAAGAGGTGCGGTCGTTTAAAAATTACAGTTACTTCAATGATCAGGTGGGACTTGTCGCTGTATTCCCTGGAAAACCAAAGGAATTAAAAATTTATGATGGACATCCCTACATTATCTACCGTGAACTCGGTCAAGGAAATACATTCTCCATCGAAATTGTTCCGGTAGATGGAACGCTAAGCTTGGAAGAACAAGCCGCAATTTATATCGCAAGTCCGGACGCATCACCTTATGCACATTCCATTCAAGACAATGGAACAGAATTTTATGAAGGCATTTCAGATACTTATCCCGAAGGGCCTCACTGGGTAAGGCTTGTTCAAAATGATGAATATCTGCTGATTTTAAAAGCCTATGGAGGCAATAAATTCATGAATTCAAACCGCCCAAATCTATTCTTCAGTCGGATTTGGTTTGACCAATAATCGCAAATATTAAGTAATTTACGCGTTTAATGAGGCATTTCTACTAGATTTGCTGAAAACAAACACACATGATAAAACGCGTTCCATCGGCACGACTTAAAGCGTGTATTCAAGAGAGCAAAGTTGTTTTGGTAAAAGGTCCACGGCGCTCTGGAAAATTTACATTGGTCAATGAAGTATTGAATGACTTGTCTGTCAATTGGCAGCAATTCGATGCGCGCAAGAAATCATTTGTTCAGGAAGTCTCAGAAATGAATGTTGACCAATTGAATGAGGTATTGGGTGCAGAACCTTTTACGGTGATTCGTGAGGCGCAATATGTTCGAAACCTTCAATTGATTATTGAAGCTGTTTTGGAAGGCTCATTGAATACCACACTTATTCTATGTTGTTCTTTTGATCCCTTGATGGATCCTGAATTTTCGGAAGTGCTTCGAATGCAAGGTTTAGAAATTCATGTGTATGCGCCATCGTTTTATGAAATGGCCCAGCACAATTCATTGCCTATTGAAGAAAAATCCTTGGAAACACGTTTGATTTATGGGGTGTATCCTGAAGTTACGGAAGATCAAGCGCACGCCGAAGAGCGACTGAAAGAACTGGTTTCAGAAGCTGTTTTTACCCAGCTGGGCGTCACCGACCGCATCAACAAGGCCGATAAACTGACAAAGATGTTACAAGTGGTGGCATTCAACATTGGCGAGCCCGTGTCGTACAATGAAATTGCGGAGAAATGTGGTCTAGACAATGAAACAGTAGAACGCTACATCGACTTATTGGAAAAAGCATTCATTCTTGTTCGCCTTCCGTCGTTCTACAATGGACATCGCTATGAATTGAAAAAAACACATGTCCTCTACTTCCTAGATAATGGAATTCGCAATGCGCTAATCAACAATTTCAATCCAATTGATTTGCGGAACGATGTCGAACAACTTTGGCGCAATTGGTTGATTGCCGAGCGATTGAAATGGAACGCTATGAATGGTGTTTTTCCCGAGTATTACTTTTGGCGAACACACACTCGTCAGGCCATGGACTTCATCGAGTCGACCAGCAACAAAATTTCATCCTATAAAACGTCTTGGGAGAAAAAGAAAAAAGTGAAATTTCCTGCCTCTTTCCGTAGTGCTTATGCGGAGATTTCCACCCATGTGCTCAATCGATCTACCTATTGGGGTTTCCTCACTAAAAAATAATTTATATGAAGTTTACCGACAAACTAGCGCAGTATATCGTTGATCAGCAACTGGACCTCGACCACCTCACCATTATTTTGCCTTCTGAACGTGCAAAGAAGTACATCTCAGCATCACTTTTTCGCGCTTACGGTAAGCCTGTCTTGGCGCCAGAAATGATGACCATTGATCGCTGGGTAAAAAGCCTTTCAGATAAAACAGTGATTGATCGAACAAGGGCACTTATTCGTTTATTCAACATTCAGTTGCTCGACCCGCCTGGGGATAAAGACCGTTCCTTTGATGAGTTTATGTCGTGGGGAAATATTCTCTTGTCCGATTTTGATGAAATCGATCGCTATTTACTCGAGACGAAAACCGTGTTTACCAACCTTCAGGCCGTGCGAGAATTGGAGAATTGGGAAGTGGATAAATGGAGCTTTGAAGGACCTAATTTAACCGAAGGACAAAAACGATTTCTTGAGTTTTGGGAAAAATTACCGAACTATTATACGAACTTGAATAAGCAGCTCAACGCAGATGGGCAGTGTTATCCAGGAAAGGCCTACCGCGAATTGGCAGAGCAAATAGACCGTGTATTTAAGAGTGACCCAAAACGACAGTTCATTTTTGCCGGATTCAATGCCCTTTCAAGCGCAGAAATGGCCATCATGAAACAACTGCACAAATTGGGCAGAGCACACATTCTCATCGATGCAGATGCCTATTATTTAAAGAATGACGCACACGAAGCTGGACGATTTTTGCGTCGATTCATGAATGATCTTGATGTGAAGGTGCTTCCATTTGTTGTGGATGACATGTCTACTGCAACGAAAAAAATAGAGATTATTGAGTGTCCACAAATTACAGGTCAGGTCAAAGCGGTAGCGACAATACTCAATCAAATTCCTTCGTCAGAAATGAGTGAAACATTGGTGTTGTTGGCCGATGAAAGTTTAATTGCCCCGCTGGTTAAAAACCTCCCAAAACACATTGGCAAGGCAAACATTACCCTTGGGCTTCCCTTGCGAAATTCTGCTTTACGCACTTGGGTGGATCTTATTTTTTCAATTCAGGAAAACAAAGTTCGGTTTAAAACAAAGTCTATCTATTTTCAAGATTTACAACGCTTTTGGAATCACCCATTTACGGTGGCTATTCTCGATGAGCTAGAAATGCAAACGATTATCGGACTTGAACTTCAAATCATTGAACGGAACACCATTTTTTTAAACCCAGACAAATTAATAACCGGCGCAACGTCTTCAGCACTTTTGCCCTTGTTGACCTCCAATTGGGACGGAGATTGGCTCAAAGGCTTAAAGACAATTCGACAAATGAATCAGACTCTGTTTAAAAATATGGGTAACGAAGATGCATTTGAAAAAGCCGTTGTTGAGGCCTTCGACCAAGCGCTAAAGGAGTTGGAAAATATTCTTTCAGAAGGGATTCCAGACATGTCCATCAAAAGTTTTCGCCATTTGTTTCAGCAACATTGGAACACAAAAAGCATTGCGTACCATGGAAATCCGCTACAAGGACTTCAGATCATGGGGCTCTTAGAAACGCGTTTGCTAGATTTTAAAAATATCCTGATTCTTGGGATGAACGAAGGAAATATGCCTCCAACAAACCCAATTCAGACCTTGATTCCAATGGATTTAAGGAAATACTTTGAATTGCCTGTACCGAGAGATAAGCAAGGCCTATTTGCCCACCACTTTTACCGCTTGTTGCATTCTGCTGAAAATATATGGGTGACCTACACGAGTGCACAAGAAAGTGTAGGATCGAATGAGGCAAGCCGTTATTTGCTTCAACTTGAATTGGAACTTTCGCGCTTAAATCCAAATATTACGCTAGAGCGTAAGTTTTACGCCGTTCCAAATACAGGTTCAACGACAGAGGTAAATTCGATCATTCCAAAGACACCTGAAATTTTAGCACGCTTGGATGAATTGTTTGAACGGTCAATCTCAGCATCTGCACTCAACAAATACCTCAAGTGCCCACTCGATTATTATTACCGCTACGTGATGGACTTCGGAGAGGAGTCAGTGGTGGAGGAAGAAGTGGAGATGAACACCTTCGGAACTTTCATCCACAACGTATTGGAAGAGTTGTTTACCCCATTTGCTCGTCACGATAGTGACGGAAACAAAGTCACGCCCCAGCCTTCAAATTTAACGACACAGGACATCGATTTCATGTTGCAGAAATATGCGGGCTTGATTCATAAGCAGTTCTTAACGCATTTTGATCAAGATACTTCGTCTTTTGGTTCTGGTAAAAATTTGCTTTCGTATGAAATGGCACTCGAACTGACAAAACGAATTCTAGAGAATGAAAAGGAGTTTCTAAGTAAGCAAACAGAACCAGTGTTTATCGAATACTTGGAACTTGAACTCGCCTCGACCATGGACATCGAAATTCAAGGGAAGATAATGCCAATATACATGAAAGGCTACGTCGACCGCATCGATTCGGTTGGAGGAGAAATGCGCATCATTGATTATAAATCAGGGAAATCCAACAAGAAGGACGTGATCATTAAATGTCCAGAACCAGACATGTCGAACCTAGTCGCTGTAATGACAGGGGCGAAGCACATTCTTCAGTTGGTAATGTACAGTTATTTGTACCATGACCGATTCGGAAAATATCCAGATGAGGTGAGTATTTATTCTTTGGTCAACATTCACGATGGCTTGTTTCCGCTTCAGGGTGAATTGACGATTGAGGAGTGCGCAGCATTATTCCCAGAATTCGTGCGTCAAGTTGTGGATGAATTGTTTGATCCAGAAATTCCTTTCGAGCACAAGGCCGCTCAATTTATAAGCTTCTGTAAATATTGCGAATAAAAAAACCTGAAAAGAACTCACCGACAATTGACCCTGTAAGATCGTCTATGGTTCTTTTCAGGTATACCTGCAAGGTAAAATAAAACCAACGTCTAGGGTAGGAAGACCCAAAGACTGATCAATAGACGAGTGAGTTTGTATAATGGTTGTTTTTGACAAAAAAAGAATTTTTTTGTCAAAGCAATTGGCACAAAAAAAACACCCACAAAAAGCGGATGTTTTCAATTCAAGTTTAATGTATTTTAATACAATTCCAACTTCAAAGCAGAACGGTAATCTTTAATTTCTTCACGATTGATTTTGTGTTCAGCATTTTTAAGGAGATTCAACAAATACAACAAGTTCTCTTTGTCGTCGATTTCAATAGGGTACTCATTGCCCTCGTCGTCCTCGTCGAATTGCGCTTGAACCTCGAAAGAATTGTGCTCTCCCAAGTATTCGTAGGTCAAACGGAGCACTTTCGTAACAAGAGGATCTTGTTCCTTCAATGCGAATTCACGCAATTCTTTCAAATCGTCGATCAATTTCCCCGCTTCTAATCCTTCTTTCTCAACCTTAGCGATGACCTCGTCCAGTTTCTTGTTTGCTGCTGCAATCTTCATAACGTATGCTGTTGTTTTCAAAATGCTTCGTCGTAACCATACGATGCACTGACGTACAAAGTTAAACATCTTCCGAAATAATTTTGCATTGAAGTTGCGTTCACATGAAATTTTTGTGAATCCGCCCTAAAGTAAGAGGATAAATGAGTAGATTGTACCTGAAATTTTAATTTTGTAAAAAAATTCGGTTTGATCGCAATCATCTTAAAAGCAATTGGCACAGGCTTATTATTAAGTTTCTTGATAGGACCAGTTTTTTTCGTTCTACTTGAAACAAGCATAAGACGGGGGGTGCGTGCTGCTATTGCACTGGACCTAGGTGTTCTAGTTAGTGATTTGACCTATGCCTTTATTGCCTTGATCTTGTTCCTTCAAGTTGGAATAGGGGAAGACATAGACATCAACAGTGACCAAAACAAACTAATTTTAAAAATCATTGGTGGGGTGATGTTTATCACTTATGGGGCTTATAGTTGGTTTAAAAAACCAAAACAGTCGAAAATAGATGAAGTAGGAAACGTCGTGCAGACAACTGGCGATTACTTGATGTTGGGGCTGAAAGGGTTTCTTCTGAATATAGCCAATCCAATGGTGATCTTTTATTGGTTTTGGGTGGTTTCTGTCGGGAGTGACAGCGCCCCAAATAAAGAGTACCACAATGAGATTATCTACCTCTTTTTAGGAATAGTTTTTCTCACCTTTTTCTCGGTTGACCTGCTTAAAATTCTTGGTGCTAAGCGATTAAGACCGCTTGTTACAGACGCGGTGCTTTCTGCTCTGAATAAAGTGATTTCAGGTGTATTCCTGTTTTTCGGCTTAGTTTCACTTGTTAAGGCTATTCTCTCCATTGTTAAACCAAACAGCGGAATGTAACGCATTAAATCATCATCAGTTATTCCCATCAGTTTGTCTTAAATATGCGCAATTTAATAGCAGTATTCATATGTCTTTTTTCCTTTACTCTTTCTGCTCAAGAAATTAAAAAGGAAAATCTCACACGGAAACAATCCATTTTCTGGGATTTCTTGCGCACTCAAGTGCAAGGAACCGGCTCCAATTATCAAGATGAACTTGGAGAAACAACAGAAAAACATGGAAAATGGCTTTACTTTGACCGAGAAGGTCAGTTGGAAGAGGAGCGAAATTATTACCGCGATAAACTGGTCGGGAAAGTGGTTTTGTATTATCCAAATAAAAAACTCAAGCAAGAAGGGTATTTCAAACGTGATGTACAGGACAGCATCTACCGTGAGTGGTATGAAAACGGTAAATTAAAGGTTGAAGGATTCTATTCCAAAGGCGAGGCATCAGGCTTGTGGACCTATTTCTACATGGATGGTCGAGAGAAATCAGTGGAGGAATTGATCGATGGCGTAAACGTGATTCATTCATTCTGGCTGCCAGATTCCCTTCATTCGCAAACAATTATTGATGGAAATGGGGAATTGGCAACCTACTTTACTACGGGAACCGTAAAAGAGTGGTACAATTATAAAGACGGGCTTAAGCATGGCGACTTTGAGGAACGAAGTATTTATGGGTACACAACTTTGAAGGGATACTTTAAGTTGGGCGAAAAGGATAGCACGTGGACTTATGCCTATTATACGGGAGATACCGAAAAAGTCAGCAACTATAAAAATGGCTTGCTGAACGGGGAATACACTTATTATTACGACAACGGTCAGGTCAATGTCCAGGGTTATTATGAAGATGGCAAGAAAGTCGGTCAATGGACATGGTACACCAACAAAGGTACGCGCGACATGGAGGGAACATTCGATAATGACCTTCAAAACGGCCCATGGACCTATTGGTTTCCAACGGGGGAGGTTTCATACACAGCCAATTATGCAGAAGGATTGAAAGACGGAAAGTGGACCTACTTTTATAAAAATGGAGAAAAATTTAAAGAAGGTGGGTTTTCAAAAGATCTCAAGAACGGCACGTGGCAAACGTGGTATGAGGATGGAACACTCCTCATGAAAGGTGACTACAAGGAAGGTAAGGAAGATGGTGAATGGCTCAATTTCTGGGAAAATGGCAAACTGAAGAATAAAACCGCTTTCAAAAATGGCCTTATGAATGGCGATTGGGTTTCCTACTTCCCAACGGGTAAGTTGAAACTTACAGGCGCGTATGATGAAAACTTTAAAGTTGGAGAATGGATCGATTATTTTGAAAATGGCCGCCCAAGAGACATCATCAATTACAAACTTTTCAAAGAAAAATCGAAGGTCAATTATGGCATCATGAAAGATCGCACGGTGATGGAAAGCTTAGAGCACGGTCATTTTGCTTCGTATTCATCCAAAGATTTTCAACTGACCGAGGAGGGTGAATACAAGGAAGGAAAGAAAGACGGTGAATGGATTGCCTATTTTCCTGGAGGTAGAAAAGCAGCGGTGATTTCAAATTACAAAGAGGGCGAATTGAGTGGCACCATGAAAACCTTCGATCGCAGAGGAAACATCATGCAAGAAATTGATTACAAAGATGGACTGAAACATGGCCGTTTCATTGTCTATGACCGTAAAGGGAAAATACTGCTTGAAAAGGAGTTCCAAATGGGGATGCAAGTCATTGAAGGCACCCAAAATGGCTCGGGCACGTTCTCCCCGAAATAGCGGTTTTCACTCATTTTTAAGTTCGAATTTGTGCGTCTTCACAAATTGTCATAGCTTCGTTTTCGAACCTTAAAAATAAAGTAAACCAAAAGATACCATTCATTCATTTTCTTGGAATATTTGGCTGCGGGATGCAGCAGTGATGTTCCGGCTTCGTTGGCCAAACAACAACCCTAACTTCTCTTAAATCACAACTTACTTCAGTTGTAAAAACCACTCGAAGAATCTCCATATATGTAAACTCAGATGCCATCAAGCCCCTGTGTTGCATAGCTCGTCCGTATCCCACATTTCGCACTTTGTTTTTTACCACTGTTGAAGCGCAAAACTTTAACACATGAAAAATGAATTATTCTATGGTGCATTGCTTCTAAATTTTGCGGCTAATGCACAACAACCGTCAAGCCCAACTGGATACCCACAATCAAGCATGAATTCCCAAAATATCGCAAAATTTGCCTGGGTCCGTGGTGGAAATTTTGACAATGGTCCAGCGGGATTCAATAACATTTTCGGCACCTTTTTCAATTCAGATATCTTTGTGTATACTGACTCAAAAAAGCTGTTGACCTTCACGCGAGGAAATTTTCTCACTTCGCAAGGCTCCAATGGTCAATCAGCTAATTATGGAAATGGTATCCGCATTTTCGATCCAACATCAGGCAATGGCTCTCATCTCGACATGTTTACAAGTAACAGTTCCGGAGGCGATGAAAGCCATATCGTATTCGGTGAAATGGGCCAACTCAGTGCGCAATCAGAACGCTTCGAGATGCTTGGTAACTACAAAGGACTTTACTTCAATGCAACAAGCCAAAATGGGGTATATAAGTTTGCTCGGCTTGGTCAGGTTACTGCCACCGTTGGAACTAATAACTTTTGGCGCATCGGGCAACAAACGGATATTCTTACTGGAAACGTGGTGAATGCCAACCGCCGACTTGAAGTCTGCGACAATACCTGGCAATTTCGTTTGTCTTACAACTATGACACCTATACCGACTTTTTTACCACCTCTGCTGGACATTTTCTCATTACGCCAGTAAATGGTCGTGTGGGAATCAATCTACTCAACACACCAAGCGCAACTCTTGATGTGAATGGTGACGCACGTATTCGAAACGTTCCAACAGGAACAGGAGCAGCGATTTTTATTGGTACACCGAATGGCAGCAATTCGGACTTGTCAGTGAAACGGCTAGACTTTACAGGAAATCCGAATCAAGTGCTTCTGGGAAACGGGACTTGGGGTTTACCCTTGCCAACGAATGCGATCACTTCGGCAGCAAATGGCACATGGATCAATGCGAACAATCAAATCGAATGGGGCACCCAAGCGCTAAATCACGACACCCAAGTGCCCTTGGATGCCTATAAAATCTTGTTCAATACAGGAGTGAATTCCAACAATACCGTAACCATTGGCGGAAACTCATACAATCCGTCTGCTCGACTTTCCATCAGCAATGACAATCTTGCGACGGGAATTTTTGTGCGTTCGAATGCCTACAACGGAGTCAATATACCAACAAGAACAGGTGTAAAGTCCTATGCCTCAAATGCCAATCAGCTCTATGGAATCTACAGCTACGCACTCATGGGGCAGCGTGTTCATGGCCTATATGCTTTGGCACAAAGTGGAAGCAATTACACAGCCGGTGTGCGCGCTTTGGCAAGCAGTGGAATCACCACAAGTTTAAATTATGGGGGAGATTTTGGCGCCACAGGCATAACGTATTTCGAAAACGTCGGCGTTCGCGCTGAGGCCGATGGCTGCGTGAAACAAAATATTGGCGGAATGTTTCGAAGCGGCGCAGGAGGAGCGATGTCGATAGGCGTGTATGGTGAAGCGAATGTTCCCGACACTTACATTGGACAAGCCTACGCAGGTTATTTTGCTGGCGCAGTGCTGACATCGGGAGGGTCACTTTGGGGCGCTTCCGACGAAACATTTAAGGATAGCATTCAAGCGCTGGTGAACACAGATTCAGTGCTTATGCAAATAGAAACGGTTTCATTCAATTACAAACAAACGGGGAATGCACAACAATTAAATCTTCCAAAGGGAGTCAGATACGGAGTGCTCGCACAACAGGTGGAACAAGTAATTCCGTCCGTCGTCCGTGAGGTGACACATCCAGCGATGTACGATACATTAGGTGTTGAAACGTCAGCCCCATTTACATATAAGGTGGTTGATATGTCACAATTGGTTCCTTTGATGTTGACTGATCTGCAGAAAAAAACAATCATTATAGAGGTGATGAACGAACGACTTGATTCCCTTGAAGAAACTGTTGAGACATTGACATCCCGACTGGATCTTTTGGAAAATTGTCTATCCTCATTAATTCCGGGCTTATGCACTGAACAGTCTGCTTTGCCCATCAATGGAGCCAATGGGGTGAACAATGCACAATCGATTGGCTTGTCGGACCGCAGCGCTGTGGTGCTCGATCAAAATGTGCCAAATCCATTTGCTGAGTCAACGGTGATTCGATACTACCTTCCTGAGTACGTCGCTAAAGCACAACTTCATTTTTATGATGCGGCTGGGAAATTGGTGAATTCAATGGATGTGAATGGACGCGGTGAAGGACAGGTTAGTGTGTTCGCTCAAGACCTCTCATCAGGAACCTACACCTATGCCTTGGTTGCCGATGGACAAATCACTGACACGAAGCGAATGATCAAGGAATAAGACCAAAAAATTAGAGGTCAATTTGAATTCGAAGGGGGTTACATCTAGCCCTGGGTTTAACCTGGGGCTATGATGTTGACCATATTTTACAAGGGTTTAACCCATTTCAATGCCGCAAATGAAACGCTTAAATAAGGGCGCCAAGATTACCTGTAAACAGCTTAATGGCAATGGCCAACAAGATGATTCCGAATACCTTCTTGATGATGGCAATGCCACCGACGCCCAAAACCT
>JBILBT010000023.1:0-19617 GCA_044353545.1 Crocinitomicaceae bacterium
GAATATGTAGCGCCACCATCCGTTGAAATGGAACAGCGCACATCATCGGCGGCATCAAGGCCATTACTTGAATTCGCTGACATTGCTGCAACATTAAATTCAATTTTTTTATTCGTGTAAGTCCCTAGATTTGAAATGTTTTCAAACGTTATGGTTCTCGTTGAATTGTTAGCAACATATGCATTCGAATTGCCTAATCCATATGGTGCGTTTGCAGGCACTCCCGAACCTCCGGATGTTCCAGTGCCAATACTACCTCCGCTCAGTGAATATGAAAGTGTGTTGACGTTGTCAAAATTTTGCGCAGCGATCACTTGAGTAGCAGTAACATTTAACGTAGTGTTTCCTCCAGGGCAAACAGTCGTACTTGATGTACTTGCCGTTGCCGTTGCCGTTGGTGCAGTTGAAACAGACACGCTAAAGGTTACCCCTCCAGTATTTCCTGAGCATGGTGAAGTTTGTGTTCTGCGCACCCAATAGGTTGTGTTTGCTGTTGGAGACACAGTAAGTGTTGCACCGGTCTGTCCAGAAATTGTGTTCGTACCTGGAGTGTTTCCTGTTCCCCATTGGTAGGATGATCCAGTACCACCTACTGCCGTTAAAGTCACAGAGGCTCCTAGACAAATGGATGACGAACCTGTAATGCTGGTTGGCGCTGTTGCCTGGGCAATTACCGTGACGGTAACAACAGATGAAGTCGCCGCAGAACATGGTGAACTTGTAACGATAGCGCGGTAGAAACGTGTTGTAAAATTGCTTATTAATCCTAAAGGGAGTGTCGAAGAGGTAGCTCCGCTAATGTTTGTAAAGGTGTTGTTGTCAGTAGACGATTGCCATTGAATTGAGCCTGTACTTCCTGTAATCGAGATGTTCGCAGGTGTACCTCCAGCACAAATCGTTTGATTTGCAGATACAGATCCAGCCACTGACGTTGCAGAAGTAGTTATAGCTCCAGAAACTGCGCTGGTTGTTGAGCCTTGCGGATTTGTCGCCACTGCATAATAATATTTTATACCTACAACGGTTGTTGGAGGAGAATAGGAACTCGTCGTTGCTCCGGAAATAAGCGTTCCACCAGAATTTGAAGGTGATGCATTCGAATACCATTGGTACGTTATTGTGGCTGTACCCGTTGCAGCAACAGATAGTGCAGTTGACGAAGAATTTAAACATCGATTCTGGGCCGAAGCTGAAGGTTGCGTATTAATTACTGGACCATTTATTACAGCCACCGTCGGCGCTTGCACCCACAGCTGTAGGTAAGAGCTGGGAGCTAAATCACCAATGCTCAAATTTAAAGATTGATTGTTATCTTTTGGTACCCAGTGGAAACCGTTACCATTGCAAGCAGCATGATAAATGCGTTGATGCAAACCATTGTTAGAATTTGAATTGCAACCTGAACCCAAACTACCGGTACTCCCTGTCCAACTTCCTTGTAGCCCATTATCACTTGTACCAGTGTGCAAACATTGATTATTTAGTATGCGATTAATGTGGGTTGCATTCGATGAAGTAATCGCGAAACTATTCTCATTACTTGTGATCCTAACTTTTGTTGCTGAACCGAGTTTACTCAGTACCGTTGGGCTTAAAATTCCTCTAGCTGTGTTGGTCAAAGAAGATACTTGAGGTAGATTACCCACACCATTTCCAAAGTCAACAGCCACTTGAACCCAACCACCGGCAATGACATAGGTACTAAATGTTGTGCCCGTGAGATTAAAGTAATACACTCCATTGGTAGTGACGTTTTGAGCTTGGCCCAACGCTGTGTAAGGACTTCCGCTCGAGCCTGTTTGGGCAGAGGAGTGAAATAGCGCAAGAATGAAGGCGCTGCTCGTAATTGTTTGTTTAAATGTTCGCATCATACAAAAGTTTCTTGTTTCGTAAATAAGATTTGGTCTGAACAAATCAAGATATTGTGCTTTTTACAATATCTCACTTTTCCACATTCAACACCTGTGCCATTGCAGGGAATTCCTATTAAAACACTGAAAATTAAACGATTTTAAAATGGGCACATCATTACTTTTTCCCGTTTTGGGAAATAATCTTTTGTTTTGGGAGACGGTTCAGGTTTCTATCTAATGGTTTATATGCTTCAGGGAATTTTACCCACAAAAAAAGGGCCTACCGAAGCAGACCCTTTGTTCAGACCACATACTTACTATTAACGTAGTTGTGAATGAGAGGATGTTCATCTCTACTTCCGTAGGATGAAGCTAACCTTTCTATAATCATTTGACCGCAACAACTTGAATCACCGCATTCTCTCCGAGAATGTTAGAAAACAACATTTTTCTAAAAAATCTAGCCACTTATAGTTCAAAAGAAAATAACTAAATTACTTTTGTATCTTATTGATTAATTCAAGGCTAAAACTCTTTTTTTAAATTACGTTGAACTAAATTTGCCCAATGAATTGGTATTTGCTCGAAAGCATCTTTTTTTTAATTGTTTCTAGTTTTGGGCTGCTTACAATCGGCTTATTGTTTTTTTCAATCCGATCCAATAAATATGTAAACATTTACCTCATTATAGCTCTTTTGATTGGCTTGTGTCGTGCGGTGCTCTACGGCACACATACGCTCCACATTCAGAATTTCGCCAGCGATTTTCCAACGCCGTTTAAAGGAATTCTTCTCTTTACATTTGTTTTGTTTTACCTCTACTTTAAAACATTGGCAAGCGACGCCGGCAAGTTTAATCCAAGGCATTTGTTCCATTTTATTGCTCCATTAGGAATATTCGTCTACAACTTGCTATTGGATGTTTTAAGTATTCACCGCGGACCATTCATTCTAACGATAAGTTTTGTAGTAACATCTGGGTTGATCGTGTTGTATTTGTTTTGGACTCTTAGGCTTGTTGCTACACAAATCTGGAACAATCCTCAGAAAGTGCACGATGAGCACTACCGCACCATACGCAATTGGAGTGTCTTTTTGTTTGTCGTATTCTTCGTCGGTACCGTGAGAGTTCTTGTGATCAATTTGGTGAGTTTCTCGAAAGGAGAGATGCTCTCCTCTACCTCACTCGGTTTGACAGGTCTGATATTGCAAGGCATACTTTTCATTAAGCTTTTAGTGTCCCCTGAAATACTTTTGGGGATTCCACGACTAAGTAAGCGATTACTTCCAAAGCCTGTAAAACCAGGATTTAAGAACCTTGAGTTTTGGAAATTAGATGTGAAAGAGGTTACAGGACCATTGGACGAGCGCTTGAAAGAAAAATTGGATCAATCGATTGTTGAGCTCATTCAAGATGTTGAAGACTTTGTCAATGAAAAACGCTATTTCCGAAATCACCACATCACCATTAAAGAGTTGGCCAACGAAATGGAGGTGCCGTATACACACATTATCTACCTCTTTAAGTACCATTGCAAGCTGACCTTTACGGAATACAAGACCATGAAGAGGATAGAGGATTCAAAACATTTGATCAATGTTGGCTTCCTCAAACACAACACCCTCGAATCACTTGCAACAGAAGTCGGATACGCCTCATACAACCCCTTCTTTACTTCCTTCAAAAAAATCGTGGGCATGTCCCCAAATGATTTTGCATCGAAGTAACCCGTAATTAAAAGACAAAAAACCCGTCAGCCGTAGCTGACTATAAGACAAAAGACCGCTTCTCTCAAAGACTTGATCGTTCTTCGATTGCTTGAAATAATTCTTAATTAGACAAAAGACCTTTTGGATATCAAGATGTTAAGACATCAAGAGTCTAAGACTGATTCTCACTTCGCTGAAAGACAAAAGATACTTCTTCGCTCTATGAGCTTCGGTGATGGACAAAGGCCCCGTCAGCCGTAGCTGCCTGCAAGACAAAAGACCGCTTCGCTCAAAGACTTGATCGTTCTTCGATTGCTTGAAATAATTCGTAATTCGTAACTCGTCATTTTTTTAACTCGCAACTCAGTCCCCCTCACTAAAAAAACCGATCGAGTCTAAGCTCACGGTCCAAAGCCTTTCCATCTAATATAGATTCGAGTAGCTCTGCTGCTAATAAAGGAGCCATCATGTACCCTTTTGCACCCAAGCCATTAAAAATATGAACCTTTGGGTATGTTTGATGTGTGCCCATAATAGGTCTACGATCTGGGGTTGTGGGCCGAACGCCGGCACGATGTTCAGTGACCTCTACGTTTTCTTCTGTAAGGAAACGCAAATTGTCCAGCAACAATTCCTTTCCTTCTTGAGTTGGAATCACATTGTCGGTATGCCACACATAGGTAGCACCAATGCGAAAGGTATTCGGTGCAACGGGTAAACAAAAACACTTTCGATTGAGTGATTCATTTTCTGGAAGCGATAGAGCACGAACAGTTAATATTTCTCCTTTTGTTGCTTCAACGGGAAGCGTTTTGAAGTATGGGTTATTTACGGCCTCTGATCCTTCACAAAAAATCGCATGGTCGAAACCTTGGTCTAAATACGTGCATGCAGTTGGTTCAAACTGGTCGAAGTCAAATGCTGCCTGAATGTATGTTCCCTTTTTATCAATAAATGTTTTACAAGCCGCCATGAACTGTTCAGCCGCCACGTAGGAAGAATGATTTACGCGCGCGCTGCCAAATGGCCTTTTTTCGGCTTGAATCTGTGCGTCTTCTTCATTAAAAGGGAGAATGTAATCCCGAAATCTTGGGTCTTTTTCGCGTTCCTTCCAATAGTCAACTTCTTGGTCCGATGCGATGCAACGACGAATGGTGATGGGGTGGAAAAATGTAGCGCCAGTCCGAAGCTCCAATGTGCGGTAAAAATTTTCAGAATACGGAATGAACTCATCCACCCTCCAGGATTTTGTCATGCGGCGAAATACCAAAGGATTGATCATACCGGCAGCGACAGCGCTACTTCGATTGACTCCTTTGTCGATGAGCCTGACCAAATGACCTGCATCGATGGCCTGAATGGCGAGGCAAATGCCCGCTAAACCACCTCCGATTATAAGAATGTTTTGTTTTTTCATGCCGCAAAAGCGAGACTAATTACGCTGACACGAATATCAGGATATTTCTCCAATACGGTGCGGATGAGCGATTCTAAAGTCGCACCTGTTGTAATGACATCATCCACAAAAACAATGTGCTTTCCATTCCAATCGGTCTGAGCTGATAGCGAAAAATTGTTTTTCACATTGTCCCAGCGCAGAAAGCGTCCCTTTCGTGTTTGACTTTCCGTATGTTTCGATTTTTTTATACCTAGGTTATGAATCGGGATGACCATAGATTCAGAAATTCCGTCAGCAAGGATTGCACTTTGGTTGTATCCTCGTGAAAATTCTTTTTTTGGGTGAATAGGTACAGGCACCAAAACATCAATATCCTTCCATTCTTTTCTATCGCGAAGGATATTGCCAATTCTATTCCCGAAGTTTCGACCAAGTTCGGCGTTGAATTTGTATTTTAATTCATGTAAAATCTGCTGCGTGCTTCCGCCTTTGCGGTAATACAAGTGTGCATAGGCCTGCTCGATGGGCACCCTGCCCCAGAATAACTTTTCAAGGGCTGTGGCTGTTTCATATTTCTCAAAATGTGTATCGTCAAGGTCAATTCTACAAAACGGGCAAAGAGGAATGTCTGAAGCGGACAGTTCTGCCTTGCAAGCGATGCATGTTGCTGGAAAAATTAAATGGAAAAGACGGTCTTGGATTGGAAATAATTCCGACAATTTTAGTTTAAATTGTCCTCTATTCTTTGTTATCATTGGCGAGTGGTATCGTATAAACAATTGAGTGTGTAAAATAACAAAATTTCCTTCTTGATTTCACTCTGAGACGGGTGTAATTTTATGAAAGCATTGCAAAACTTCCGTGTGAGTCAGTGTGGCGTGGGGATGGAACTATTTATCGACAATCGCATATTTTTTTGTGTGAATATCTTTCGAGATGCTGTTGATAATGACCCTAACGTTTGATGCCAAAGGGATTCAGTAATGGGGTGTTGAAAACCGTGACACTTTGTTCATTTCTTTAGCTTGTTGATGGGAGGAATTTTAGCAATTTTTGTAGGCCCTAATAAAAAGAATAATTGACCCCTAGCGGATCGTTTTCTAAACACAGGGAAACAACCAACTTTATTGAAAATTACCAACAAGGAAAGTTCCTTGTATAGCATATTATTCGCATAAAAATAGGACTAAAAATATGGCACAGAACGAACCAATTTTAGAATCAAACAACAGCAGATTTGTGTTGTTCCCAATTCAGCACGATGACATTTGGGCGTTCTATAAAAAAGCGGAAGCGAGTTTTTGGACGGCAGAGGAGATTGATTTATCGCCGGACTTAATTGACTGGGAGCATAAACTCAACGACAACGAACGCCATTTCGTGAAACACATTCTTGCGTTTTTTGCGGCGTCTGATGGTATTGTAAACGAAAACTTAGCAGAACATTTCTTGTCGGAAGTGCAATATACTGAGGCGAAGTTTTTCTATGGCTTTCAGATTGCTATCGAAAACATTCACTCTGAAACATATTCGTTGTTGATTGATACATACATCAAGGATTCGGCAGACAAGAGTCATTTGTTCAACGCCATTGATACCCTAGATTGTGTGCGACGCAAAGCAGAATGGGCCTTGCGTTGGATCGACAAAGGGTCTTTTGCGGAGCGATTAGTAGCATTTGCTGCGGTGGAAGGGATTTTCTTCTCTGGATCGTTCTGCTCCATCTACTGGTTGAAGAAACGCGGACTTATGCCTGGGCTATCTTTCTCAAATGAGTTGATTTCACGTGACGAAGGCTTGCATTGTGATTTTGCCTGCTTACTATACACCAAACACTTGGTGAATAAGTTGTCTAAAGAACAGGTGAAGGAAATCATCATGGATGCTGTAGAAATTGAAAAGGAGTTTATCACAGATGCTCTACCGGTAAAATTGATTGGAATGAACAGCGATTTGATGGCACAATACATTGAGTTTGTTGCCGACCGTTTGTTGCAGGAGTTGGGCAATGAGAAGGTGTACAATGTGAGCAATCCGTTTGACTTCATGGACATGATTTCCATTCAAGGAAAAACTAACTTCTTCGAGAAACGCGTTGGTGAATATCAAAAAGCAGGCGTTCTCGCAGGAAAAGAAAACCAGTCCTTTAGCTTGGACGAAGAATTTTAAGAAATAATATAGTACCTACTTTAATAACTGAATGACCATGTATGTAGTCAAAAGAGATGGCCGAAAAGAAGCTGTGAAATTCGATAAAATCACTGCGCGAACTGTGAAGATGTGCTACGGACTTGATCCTTTGGTGTCGCCTGAAGCAGTTGCAATGAAGGTAATCGAAGGAATTTATGATGGCGTGTCTACAACTGATCTTGATAATCTCGCGGCTGAGGTGGCTGCAGCAAAGACAATTGATCACCCCGATTATGCCTTGTTGGCATCACGCATCGCTGTATCTAACCTTCACAAGGAAACGAAGAAAAGTTTCTCTGAGGTTATTGAGGACATGCATGCATACATCGACCCGAAAACTGGTCAGAAAGCAGCATTGGTTGCCGACGATGTGCACAAAATCATTATGGACAACAAAGAATTGTTGGACTCAAGCATTATCTATGACCGTGATTTCCGATATGACTACTTCGGGTTCAAAACATTGACGCGTTCATACCTAATGAAGTTGGAAGGTGTCATTGCGGAGCGTCCACAACAAATGTTGATGCGTGTTGCCGTTGGGATTCACAAGGCAGATGTAGCAGCAGCAATCAAGACCTACAACTTGATGTCCGAAGGATGGTTTACACATGCAACACCAACATTGTTCAATTCAGGGACACCAAAACCACAAATGTCGTCTTGCTTCCTATTGACAATGAAGGAAGATAGCATCGAAGGGATATACGACACCTTGAAATCATGTGCTCAAATTTCACAATCTGCAGGAGGTATTGGCTTGGCCATACACAATATCCGCGCAACAGGTTCATATATTAAAGGTACGAACGGAACATCAAACGGTATTGTACCCATGTTGCGTGTGTTCAACGACACAGCACGTTATGTTGATCAAGGTGGAGGAAAGCGCAAAGGCTCATTCGCCATCTACATGGAGCCTTGGCATGCAGATGTCTTCGATTTCTTGGATTTGAAAAAGAACCACGGGAAAGAAGAATCGCGTGCACGTGACTTGTTTTTTGCCCTATGGATTCCAGATTTGTTCATGCAACGCGTGAAAGACAACGCAGAATGGACCTTGATGTGTCCGCACGAATGTCCTGGATTATCAGATACTCATAGCGCAGAGTTTGAGAAGTTGTACTTGAGCTATGAAGCAGCTGGAAAAGGTCGCAAGACCATCAAAGCACAAGACTTATGGTTTAAAATTCTTGAATCTCAAATTGAGACAGGAACACCATACATGCTATATAAAGATGCCGCAAATGCGAAATCTAACCAGCAGAATCTTGGAACAATCAAGTCGTCGAACTTGTGTACAGAAATCATGGAATATACAGCTCCAGATGAGGTGGCAGTATGTAACTTGGCTTCATTGGCGCTTCCAAAATATGTAACTGAAGACGGGAATTTTGACCACGACAAATTGTTTGAGGTTACCTATCAAGCAACTTTGAACCTCAATAGAATCATTGATGGTAACTTCTACCCAGTTGAAGAGGCCCGCAACTCAAACCTTCGTCACCGTCCAATCGGATTGGGTGTACAAGGCTTGGCAGATACATACATCATGCTGGGGTATCCGTTTGAGTCGGACGAGGCACGCGCATTGAATAGAGAGATTTTCGAAACAATCTACTATGCGTCAATGACGGCATCAAAAGATTTATCGAAGGTAGAGGGACCATACGAATCATTCAAAGGTTCACCTGTGTCGAAAGGGATTTTCCAATTTGACATGTGGGGTGTAACACCAACATCACGATGGGAATGGGATGTGTTGAAAGAAGAAGTGCAAAAATATGGTGTACGCAACTCACTGTTGTTGGCCCCAATGCCAACTGCGTCAACAGCTCAAATCCTCGGAAACAACGAATGCTTTGAACCATATACTTCAAACATTTATACACGTCGCGTGCTTTCAGGTGAGTTCATCATTGTGAACAAACACTTATTGAAAGACCTGGTGCGCGAAGGATTGTGGAACAAAGACATGCGTCAAATGATCATGCAAGCCAACGGATCCATTCAAAACATCAATGAGATTCCACAACGCTTGAAGGATTTGTACAAAACAGCATGGGAGATTTCTCAAAAAGCAATCATTGACCAAGCAGCAGACCGTGGCGCATACATTTGCCAGTCTCAATCATTGAATATCTTCATGGAAAACGCAAACTTCGGTAAGCTCACATCCATGCACTTCTACGGATGGGAAAAAGGATTGAAAACAGGAATGTATTACTTGCGTACAAAAGCTGCGACTGATGCAATCAAGTTCACGATCGATAGAAAGGTGGAAGAAGTTCCAACTGCCCAATTAATCGAAGATCAACAAGCAGCAATCGCATGCTCACTAGAGAACCCAGATTCTTGTGAGATGTGTTCTGGATAGAAGCTGAGACAGCAGGTTCTGGACAGAACGGAAATCCGGCGAAGTCAGACGGACATTGACTAGAAGCTGCGCCAGCAGGTTATAGGCGGTGCTAAGTCCGGCGAAGCCAAATGTGTTCTGGATAGAATTGGCCAATTGTTTAAAAATAAAATGGCACAAGCCCGGGTATTCACTCGGGCTTTGTTTTTCTGCATAAAACAATCGTAGAACCCTTCAGGAAGTACAGGGTGAAGTCGGGCCCAGAAGTATCGGGACAAGATGCGAGAGTGAAGATTGACATACACTCAAGTTTTATTACATAGATGAATTGAGATATTTCCGACCGCCACCACTATTTATCCCGACTCTTCGGGACTCCTCTCTCACTCTGTTTGCATTAGGGTCTAACCTTCACAAACTTCGTTTGAATTACAGTGCTTCCATCATGAACCATTAGCCAATACGTCCCGTTTGAAAGTCCTGAAACATCGAAGGTCTCATACACATCAGCCTGCGTTTTAACCAATTTCCCATCGATCGAATAAATCTCTAACAAGCCGTAAGGCTTATTGAAATATAGGGTTCCGCTCGATGGATTAGGAAAGATGATGATGTCTTGCGGTAATTGATTCACACTACTCTTCACAGAAAAAATCCTGAGTTCATTTCGAGAAAGATTCGAAAGTTTAAAATAGTACACATCCTGATTGGACGATTCGATAACAAGGTAAATCGTATCATTCAGGACGGGCTCAAGGTTGGTGTAAATACAACTTGGAAAATTCCCGTTTGAATAGCTGTAGATGAGAAGCTCAGTAGAAAGTGTGGCCTGTCCGCCTTGAACAACATCACCCCAATTATATTCCTGAATCACAGTCCGTTGCCGCGTGGTATCAGTGACACTTCCGCCAGGAGCGATGTACTGAAAATGTTCTAGGTAATTTGTGTCGCTATGAATATAGAATCCAGCATACGACTTCACTTTTATGTCAAATGTGCTGCCTAGTCCGCCCATATTGCAAGAGACTAAAAATTCAACATCAGCGCTTGAGTCCTCATTTAAGTCAATTAAAAACGAGCTTGGCGAACAAGATGCAGAAGGAGAGATGGAGCTTAAAGTAGTGTCATGAAATGGGATTGTGTATCCAGACAAAATGGAACTGTCAATCACCACTTGGGTGCAGACTTGAAAAGACGTAAAAATGGTAGAAATCAGTACCCAAATAAATTTTTTCATCTCAGCTCAATGAATCAATGATATAACACCCAAATTTAAGCGAATTTGGTCTAAAAGCTCAAATTGTATGGTGTTTCTGAGACGTTTATTGATACCCCTCTTTTTTTAATTCCTCATCGACAAGTTCCAACTCCTTAAAAAATTCCTCCCCGAAGGCACGCACAAGAGGTGCTTTCAGAAATCGGTAGACAGGAACATTGAGTGACTCCCCGCAAGCACAAGCTGGTTCACAAACTGACCAATCGTTGTAATTTAAGGCAACAGTATCATCAAATTTTTTCACCCTTATTGGGTAGAGGTGACATGAAATCGGTTTTAAAAAAGAAACTTTTCCATCGGCATGTGCCTGTTCGATCGCACACTTGGCGATGCCCTTCTCATCAAAGTTCACAAACACACATTCGGCATCATTCACAAGAGAAGTGACAGCGTCATTGTCCCGATCCATATAGAAAACGCCAGATTCTTCCACAACCGCGATGCCTTCGGGACGCATGAATGGCTTCACATCGTCGTAAATATTTTCAAGAATGTCTACCTCTTTAAATGTTAGTGGCGCCCCAGAATCGCCTTGAACACAACAAGCGCCTTTGCACGCGTTAAGGTCACACACAAATTTTTTCTCAAAAAGTTGGGTGGAAACGATCTTATTCTCTATTTCTACTAACATTATTTTTTTGTCAAATTTCAGAAAAAAGAAGCGTGTTTAACATGAAATTCGTTGAAAATGTTGGATTTCAGAAATATCCTTGTATATTTGTGCCACATTTGGAGACAACATTATAGAACGAGGGGACGAAAGTCCCCTCTTTTTGTCAAGTATGATTGCTAAGAAAAAAATACAAGAATTGGCTGAGGAGCGTATGACGCACTTAGGGAATGGTTTGTACATCGTAGAGCTTACGGTGTCACCTTCCAATGTCATTCATATGGAAATCGATAAAGCGATGGGAAATGTGAGTGTTGAGGATTGCATGTCAGTTTCTCGTAACATTGAGCACAACCTTGATCGTGAAGAGCAAGATTTCGAGTTGCATGTGTCGTCAGCTGGACTTGACAAGCCCTTGCGCGTGTTGGCACAGTACGAGAAAAATGTTGGACGTGATTTAAAACTTGTCTTGGTCAACGGAACCAAAATGCTTGGAAAGCTTGTTGAATGTTCCGATAAAGGAATCGTAATCGAGCAGGAGCGAATAGAAAAGATTGAAGGAAAAAAGAAAAAAGAATTGGTGGTGGATAGATCAAACCACTTGTTTAGTGAAATAAAAGAAGCAAAAATTATCATTACATTTAAATAAACAGCGAACATGAACAGCCTTGAATTAGTTGAATCGTTCTCGGAATTCAAAGAATTGAAAAGCATCGACAAACAAACGATGCAGCACGTGTTGGAAGACGTTTTCCGCGCGATGTTAAAAAAGAAATTCAATACAGACGAGCACATTGACGTTATCGTGAACATCGATAAAGGAGACGTACAGATATTCTTAAACAAAGAAATCGTTGATGACGGTGAGGTTGAAGATCCGAACACGGAGATTGCCTATTCAGATGCCATCAAGATTGAGCCAGATTTTGAAATCGGTGAGGAAGTAACGGAAGAATTTAAATTCGGTGACTTCGGTCGTCGCAATATTCTCTCTCTACGTCAAAACTTGATTTCTCGTATCATGGAACTTGAAAAAGACCATTTGTACAAGAAATACAAGGAACGTGTGGGTGAAATCATCACGGGTGAGGTATATCAAGTATGGAAGAAAGAAATCATGGTATTGGACGACGAGGGCAATGAGCTCATTCTTCCAAAATCAGAACAAATTCCATCTGATTATTTCAAGAAGGGTGAATCAGTGCGTGCAGTAGTCGCGAAAGTGGACATGCGCAACAGTTCACCAGTCATTATTCTTTCTCGAACAGCACCAGAATTCTTGGAGCGCTTGTTTGAGTTGGAGGTTCCTGAGGTCTTTGATGGTTTGATTACCATTAAGCGAATTGTTCGTGAACCAGGAGAACGTGCGAAAGTGGCAGTAGAATCATACGACGACCGCGTTGACCCAGTAGGAGCATGTGTTGGGATGAAAGGTTCGCGTATTCACGGCATCGTTCGTGAATTGAGAAACGAAAACATTGATGTCATCAACTTTACAAACAATGCACAGTTGTTGATCCAACGTTCACTTTCTCCAGCGAAGATTACATCGATTGAAATCAATGAAGAAGACAAGCGCGCTAAGGTGTTCTTGAAACCAGATCAGGTGTCTTTGGCGATTGGAAAAGGTGGTAACAACATCAAGCTTGCAGGTAGATTGTCGGGGTATGAACTTGATGTATACCGAGATGGTGAGGTAGATGTTGAAGATGTAGACTTGGAAGAATTTGGCGATGAAATCGATAGCTGGATTATCGATGAATTGAAAGCGATTGGTTGCGATACAGCAAAATCTGTGTTGGAAATTGGGATCGTTGACTTGGTGCAGCGCACCGATCTTGAAGAGGAAACAATTCAAGAAGTATTCAGAATTTTACGGGCTGAATTTGAATAAATTCCCCAAATTTAACGAATAGATTACGCATACAATACTATGGCAGGAAAACCAATAAGATTAGGAAAAGCAGCAGGCGAACTCAATGTTGGTGTCGCTACGCTCGTTGAATTCCTCGAATCTAAAGGCGTAAAGATTGAAAATAACCCGAACACCAAATTGGAGTCGGAGCATTATGATATTCTGCAGAAAGAATTTGCGGATGATCAAACGCTGAAAGAACAATCCAAAGGTTCAGGTCTTCGCAGAGAAAAGCGTGAGACAATTTCAATTCGGGATTCTCGAGCTGAGGAAACTGCGCCTGCAAAGGATTCAGAAGAACCAGCTGCTGCACCAGCACCAGCACCTGCACCAGTGGAAGTTCCAACGGTAGAGATTGCTCCCGAGCCCACTGTGGTCGTTGAAGCGCCAAAGCCGGAGTCCACGCCTGAAGTAGTGCCTGAAAAGCCTGTAGTGATCGAGCCTGAAACGGTGAAGGTTCAAGTCGAATCTGAAATCAAAGTGATTAGAAAAATCGATTTGAATCAATTCAATAAACCGAAATACGAGCCGAAAAAGGAACCTGTAGCCCCACCAAAAGCACAGGAAAAACCAGCTCCACCGGTACCTGAAGAAAAACCAGCACCGAAGGAAATTGAAACGATCCGTGTTGAACGGAAAGTACTTACTGGACCAACTGTTCTTGGACGAATTGAATTGCCCGTGGAGAGACCTAAAACGTCTTCAAAACCACATGATGAATCTGCTGAAGCGCGCAAAAAACGCAAACGCATCAAAAAGGTGGACACGCCAAATCCAGGCGCAGGAAACACAGCCAACACGCCCAATGCAGGTGGTTCACAACAAAAACCTGGTGTTAAAAAACCAGCAGGGAAATTTGATAAACCTGAAATTAAGGAGCGTGATATCCAAAAGGAAATTAAAGATACCTTAGCCCGCCTTTCAACACAAGGAGGTAAGTCGAAAGCCTCAAAAAATAGACGTGCGAAACGCGACAATGTAGCGCAACGCCGTCAAGAAGAACAAATGGCAGCTGAAATGGATGAAAAAATCCTGAAGCTGACAGAATTCGTGACGGTTTCGGAATTGGCCTCCATGATGAGCGTTCAACCAACACAAGTCATCTCAGTCTGTATGTCCCTCGGGATTTTTGCCTCGATCAACCAAAGACTTGATGCCGAAACAATTCAAATTGTGGCCGATGAATTTGGCTACGAAACAAACTTCGTCAGTGCTGAAGTGCAGGAATCGATTCCAATGCAAGAGGATAGCGAAGAACAATTGGAAGCCCGCCCACCAATCATCACGGTGATGGGACACGTTGACCACGGTAAAACATCCTTGCTCGATAAAATTCGTAATGCAAATGTAACCGAAGGGGAAGCTGGAGGAATCACACAGCACATTGGTGCCTACTCGGTGACCTTGAAAGAAGGCCAAAAACTGACTTTCCTCGATACACCAGGCCACGAAGCCTTTACAGCGATGCGTGCACGTGGTGCGCAAGTAACCGACGTGGCGATTATCATCGTCGCAGCGGACGACGATGTGATGCCACAAACGAAAGAAGCCATCTCCCACGCGCAAGCTGCAGGAGTACCTATGATTTTTGCCATTAATAAAATCGATAAGCCAGGAGCAAACCCTGAACGCATCCGCGAACAACTTTCACAAATGAACATCCTTGTGGAAGATTGGGGAGGAAAATACCAGTGTCAGGAAATTTCTGCGAAGAAAAACCTCAACATTGATGCTTTGCTCGTCAAAGTATTGCTTGAGGCAGAAATGTTGAACCTGCGCGCAAATCCGAATAAAAATGCAATTGGAACGGTCATTGAATCGTCTTTGGATAAAGGAAAAGGATATGTGACAAACATGTTGGTGGAATCGGGAACCATGAAAATTGGTGACGTCATCCTCGTAGGTCGTAACTATGGCCGTGTGCGTGCGATGCACGATGAGCACGGACAGATTTTAAAGGTTGCAGGACCATCACAACCTATTTCAGTACTCGGAATCAACGGTGCACCAAGTGCGGGAGATAAGTTCCACGTCATGGATGATGAACGTGAAGCAAAATCTATCGCATCGAAACGCGAGCAGTTGTACCGTGAACAAGGTTTGCGTACGACGAAACACATTACCTTGGATGAAATCGGTCGTCGTTTGGCGATTGGTGACTTTAAAGAGCTCAACATCATCGTTAAAGGTGACGTGGATGGATCTATTGAGGCCCTTTCAGATTCCTTATTGCGCCTTTCTACGGAAGAAATTCAAATCAATATTGTACACAAAGGTGTCGGTGCAATCTCTGAGGCAGATGTCAACTTGGCATCGGCATCAGATGCCATCATCATCGGTTTCCAAGTGCGGCCATCCTTGGCAGCGCGCAAATTGGCTGACAATGAACAAATCGATATCCGTTTGTACTCTGTTATTTACAAGGCCATCGAAGAGATCAAGTCGGCAATGGAAGGAATGCTTTCGCCAGACATCGAGGAGAAAATCCTCGGTTCCGCAGAAGTACGCGAAACATTCGATATTACACGTGTCGGAACTATTGCAGGATGTTATGTGCTTGATGGAATCATCAAACGCTCATCGAAAATCCGCATCATCCGTGATGGTATCGTTATTCACACAGGAACACTTGGATCCTTGAAACGCTTCAAAGACGATGTGAAAGAGGTGAAAAACAACTACGAGTGTGGATTGAACATCGATAAGTTCAACGACATTAAGATGGGTGATATTATCGAAGCATTTGAAGAAGTTGAAGTTGCAAGAAAGCTCTAAGCTCTCAGGCACTCATTTATATTAATTAACAGAATTAGGCTGATGACGCGAACAGAAATGGGCGCTTTTCTCTACCTTTGACAGATAAAAATTTATTATGATGATACTGGGTGTATTCGGTCCTTGGCAGGTTATTGCAATCCTTGCAGTAGCACTACTACTTTTTGGAGGTAAAAAAATTCCTGAACTCATGAAAGGTTTGGGTAAAGGGGTAAAGGAGTTCAAAGATGCTTCTAAACCTGAATCTGAAGAGGAAAAAAAGATCGAAGAAAAGAACAACTAATCTCGCTTATGTACAATTCGTTCGCTGAAGTAAAGTCTGCGCTTGCTTCGGGTGCATCTGTTTTTGACCTTGTCGAAACAAGCATCTCCCGAATACATGCCCGTGCAGAATTAAATGCTTTCTTGGAGGTGTTTGAAGAATCAGCTCGCGAACAAGCCCGTTTGGTGGATCAAAAAATTGCAGCCGGAACGCAAGGTCGTTTGGCAGGAATGATTATCGGACTCAAAGACAATCTATGTTACAAAGGCCATAAGGTCAGTGCCTCATCTAAAATTCTTCACGGTTTTGAATCGCTCTTCACAGGAACGGCAGTGCAACGACTCATCGATGAAGACGCCATACTTATTGGCCGACTCAACTGCGATGAATTTGCCATGGGAAGCTCGAATGAAAATTCGGCCTATGGCCCAGTAAGAAACCCAATCAATACGTCAAAAGTGCCTGGAGGTTCTTCAGGTGGTTCTGCCGCCGCTGTTGCTGCAGGTCTATGCACCGCGGCACTTGGTAGCGATACAGGTGGTTCGATTCGTCAGCCCGCATCATTTACCGGAACAGTGGGATTAAAACCGAGTTACGGACGAATCAGTCGCCATGGCTTAATTGCTTACGCATCTTCATTCGATCAAATTGGTCCAATCACAACAAACGTAGAGGACGCAGCGCTGCTGCTTGAAATCATGTCTGGGAAGGATGAGTATGATTCAACAGTTTCTTCACGCCCAGTTGAGCACTATTCTCAACTTTCATTGCCAGAAAAAAAACGAATCGCTGTCATCAAGGAAACCTTGGAAATGGATGGGATGGACACAGAAATTGAGGCTAAAGTTCGCGGCTTAATCGAAAAGCTAAAAGCCGAAGGCCATGAAGTTGAAGAGGTTTCGTTTCCATACTTGGAATACATGGTACCCACGTATTATGTCCTGACAACGGCTGAAGCATCCTCCAATTTATCGCGTTTTGATGGAGTGCATTTTGGTCACCGGAGTGCTGTAGCTCAAGGTGTAGAAGCAACATACAAGAAATCAAGAACAGAAGGATTTGGTCCTGAAGTGAAAAGACGCATCATGACAGGAACATTCGTGTTGTCTCATGGATATTATGATGCCTATTACACGAAAGGACAAAAGGTTCGTCGTGTATTGCGCGACAAAACAAATGAGATTTTTCAATCTTACGATTTGGTCTTGATGCCAACTACACCGGCAACTGCATTTGATTTGAATGCGGTAAAAGATCCGATCCAAATGTACCTACAAGATATTTTCACGGTCCATGCTAACCTAACGGGGAACCCTGCGATATCGATTCCTTTTGGAACTCACAGCAACGGAATGCCTATAGGTGTGCAATTGATGGCTACCCATTTTGCGGAAAAAGAACTGCTCGATTTTTCATTGTACCTAACACAATTTACCGAATGAGAAATCAGCTATTGGGATTCCTGATTCTGCTTTGTGTGGTATTCAACGCCAATGCTCAGCGACCTGCTCACTTGGTGCGCCCATCCGATTCCCTAAATACGGACGCCTTTATCAATACCGTTGAACAAAGTTTACGCTTGTTTTATGCGGAATATGTTGGACAAAAAAATTACGATTCCATCATGCGTGTGCTCAATTATGAGCCAGGAACAGTGCCTGCCTTTTCCGATGCGGTGTATTGTGAACGCTTAGAGAAAATGAATGAAATGAGTCCGTTTCATTTAGACTGCAATCCCATCACGCTTTCTACAATTCGCTTTTTTGCAGCTAATAGACGCGGATTTGCCAAAGTAGTTTTGGGTAGATCTGCCTTGTACTTCGACCTATTCGAAGAAAAATTGGCCGAATATGGCTTGCCTATTGAACTTAAATACCTAGCAGTCATTGAAAGTGGCTTGCGTCCGCAGGTAAAATCCCGAGCTGGAGCACTTGGATTGTGGCAGTTTATGTATAAGACCGGATTGTACTTCGGCTTAAAAGAAAATTCATACATCGATGAGCGCATGGATCCTGTGGCGTCAACGGATGCCGCTTGTCGCTATTTCCGACAATTGTACGGCATTTATGGCGACTGGAACTTGGTGCTCGCGGCATATAATGCAGGTCCCGGAAACGTGAACAAAGCTATACGCCGAAGCGGCAACAAAACAACCTATTGGGATGTCCGCCCATTCCTGCCAAGTGAAACACAAGGGTATGTGCCGAATTTTATTGCCGCAGCCTATTTATTGAACTACCATACCGAACACAACATCATTCCGGTTGTAGCCAAAGTGCACAACGCACAATTGGATACCATGTGTCTTTCTCAAGGGGTACACATGGCGACCATTGCTCAATTGGTAAAGTGGGAACAAGAAGACATTAAGTCACTTAATCCCGTTTATAAGACGAGCTATATTCCGCATACACAGCCAAACCAGTGCATTACTGGCCCACTGGAAAAAATCGGCTTATTGGTAAGCATGGAAGATAGTTTATACGCCTTGGAAAAAGCCTTGCATGCTACGGTGGTGTTGGTTCAGCCAATTATTGTGAATCCTATTCCGGCAGATTCTTCAGACACCCTTGCTGGCGGGACACCAACAACAACCCCAATTGCCAATTACATCTACCATAAAGTGAGTGCAGGTGAGACAATGAATTCCATTGCTACGAAATATGGTGTGACCATTGAAAAAATCATGGAGTGGAATGCCTTGAAGACCACGAACATTTATGTCGGACAGCGCCTTCAATTGCTCACAGGTGCTGGTGGTACAACTCAAACCCAACAGCAAACACCGGCTGCTCCGGTAAAAAAATATTATAATGTACGCGCGGGAGACACGTTTTCTAAAATCGCCCAGCGCAACGGGTTATCACAAACTCAGTTGTCAAAACTCAACCCCGGTGTGAATATCAACAAACTGACTGTCGGTCAGCGTCTTCGGGTGAAATAAATTTGCCCGATAATTGCAGCTGCGCCGCAAAAAAATAGAGACCATGAAAACACGTCTGATACTGCTCTTCGCTTCGTTTTCCCTACTTTTTAACCTTGGCTGTGAGCTAAGTACAAAGCGATTTTCCTCTCAAGGACTTACTGTCACAGGAAATATTGGAGAAATCCTCGTCGTGTGCGACAAAGGAATTTGGGATTCACAAATTAAAAATTACTTGGATACGGGATTAACCCGTTGGATTATGCCTTATTTTCCAGATGTCGCCACATTTGAGTTGGTTCATAAAACACCCGAATTGTTCGATCAGGGGGTAAAACGCTTCAGAAA
>JBILBT010000179.1:0-6360 GCA_044353545.1 Crocinitomicaceae bacterium
CAGGCATTTGCCAGTCCACGACCATCAAAGCGAATGGTTCTTTTTCGCTGTGTTTTTCATATTTTTCAATCGCTTCTGCACCGCTTTTTGCAATTGTAACCACAAAACCAAGGGATGTCAACATGTCATTCAATACCATACGTGCACTCTCGGAATCATCAACAAGCAAGGCATGCATTCCTTTGATGTTTTCAATGATTTCGATTTCATTGTCCATATTGTCTTCCAAGGAGAAGTAGGCATTGAAGAAAAACTCTGAACCTTTCCCAGATTGACTTTTCACAGACAATTCGCCATCCATCAGCTGAACAATGTTTCGGCTAATGGCGAGCCCAAGACCTGTCCCTCCATATTTGCGCGTTGTGGAAAGATCGGCTTGTTGGAAGGGCTGAAACAAATTTTTAACGGCTTCTTCACTAAGTCCAATTCCACTGTCTTTTACAGAAAAGCGCAAAATGGCACCGTAACTCATTTTTTGGACGACATCAATGGTTATTTTGATTTCCCCGCGTTCGGTGAATTTTGCTGCATTGTCTGTTAAGTTTAGCAAAACTTGTCGCAAACGAACGCTATCGCCCATCAATACTGGTGGAATTTTTGGATCAATGTACGTGACCAATTCCACTTCTGGCTTTTTTTGAAGTTTGATGTTCACCGTGGCTGCAATGTCTGCAATCAACTCCTCCAAATAGAGGTGTGTGACTTCCAATGTTAATTTTCCAGCTTCAATTTTTGAGAAATCAAGAATGTCGTCAATAATGCGCAATAAGTTTTTTGCCGAGGTTTCAATTTTGTTGTTAAAGTCACGCTGTTTTTCATTCAGCGGAGTTTTGCTGATCAGGTAGTTCATTCCAAGAATCGCATTCATGGGAGTACGAATCTCATGCGACATGTTGGCCAAGAACTCACTTTTTGACTTGTTGGCATTGTCTGCGATTTCACGGAGCTCCGACATTTGCTGGTAACGTTCCTCGATTTGATTGTTCTTTTCATGAACTACATCAAGTTGACGTCCAGCAAAAGAGGCAACAAGACCAAGAAAAAACGGTGCAGTATCCACAAGCCAAAGTGCTGGTGAAGCTTTCTGACAATCAATTAAATCTTGAATAGAATGCCCTCCCATTCCTCTGAATGAGCATTCAAACAGGGTCCCAACAATCGGGAAAAGAAAACCAAGAGATACACCCAACAATGTGTATTTCTGTTTTTGTGAATAACGAGGTTTAGTATTTTCGTTCGAATTGGTTTTCATCTAGACAAGAAATAAAGCGCAACGAAATTGCATAAATTCAGTGGAACTTTAAAGTGTTTAGTGCATCAAAGAATATAATTTTATCCACAAATCAGGTCAAGAAATTTCTTTGTCAGGTGAGGCGTTGCGTAAGTGTCTAAGCCAACGCTTGCTGAGTGAAGACCATCCTTCTGGAAATGGTTGAATGCATCGAGAATAAATCTCTTCAATCTGTCAATGTCATCAAAATCGAAAAATTGACCACATTGTGTCGAATTGACTGTTTTATTCAAATCACCATCTGAAAGTCCAATGGCTAAAATTGGACGTTTAGCGCCAAGGTATTCAAAAAATTTCCCTGTCAGAATTCCTTTTACGTTCCCTGCATTGTTGGCGACCAACAGTAGAAGTTGAGCGCTTCGTTGCATGAGGATACTTTCAGCATGTGAAACGGAAGGAATCAATTTCAAGTGATTTTCCAAGTGATGATTTTTAATGTCATCCACAATCTGGAAGTCTACAGGTCCTACCAATTTGATTTGAAGATACTCAGCAATTTCTGGATTTTCTACCAGTGCTCCTTGCAGCGCTTTCCAAAGAGACCCCGGATTTCGAGCCTTTGGCATTGACCCGAAATGCGCAATGGTAAATTCCTTATCGAGCTGAACTTCTGTTGCATCGAACTCAGGAAAGATAAACCCATTTGTGACCACATGCACTTTTCGCTGAGCAATCTCTTGCAATCCTTCGGCACATGCTTCACTGACTGTGATGACATGATCAGCGGATTGAAGTACTGTTTTTTCAAATTCTTTATGTCGTTTGTCTGCCCATTTGCCGGGCAGCAATTCATGGTAGAAGTCAATTTGTGTCCAAGGATCTCTAAAATCTGCTGCCCAATTGATCCTTGGGAATCGCTTTTTCAGTCCCAGTCCGATGAGGTGCATGCTGTGAGGCGGTCCTGTTGAAATGATGGTGTCAATTTCTGGATGCTGCTTGAGGTAAGTGGACAAAAATCGAACACTGGGTTTGATCCAAAAAACCCGTGCATCAGGGACGAAAAGATTTCCACGTACCCAAATGACCGCTTTTTTCACCAAACCGACTTTTCCTTGATGGGTAAGTCCAGCGCCAATGTTTGGGTTGCTTTTCTTACCGAGGTACTTGTGTGGTTCAAAGATGGGACGTCGAACTATGGTCAAATCAGGTGACACATCCGATTGTAAGGCTGGATCCATCGATGGCCAAGCGCCATTTTCAGGACAATAGACATGAAGGTTCCATCCATTTTCTTTAAAAAATTGCGACATGCGCAACCAGCGATGTACCCCAGCACCTCCTGCTGGAGGCCAATAATAGGTAATCAGCAGTGCCGTGTGCGTTTCTTTCAAGGTCAATTCAGTTTTGAACGGATTTCATCGAGAGCAGCCTGAAGGCCGGATGGATTTTTTCCTCCTGCAGTTGCAAAGAAGGGTTGACCTCCTCCGCCACCTTGGATGTGCTTGGCTGCTTCGCGAATCATGGCGCTGGCATTGAATCCTTTAGCCGCAATGATGCTGTCGCTTACAATGATACTCAAGGTACACGTTTCGCCTTCATTTCCTCCAAGGACTCCAAGGAAGTTTTCGGTTTCACCTTTCAGTTGGAATAGAATATCTTTGATTGAACCACCGTCAAGAGATAAGATTTCTCCCAGGAAATGAACGTCACCAATTTGTTGAATTTTTCCTTTCAACTCACCTTTCACATTCATGGCCCTTTCTTTTTGAAGCACTTCGATTTCGCGTTGTAGATTTACATTTTTCGCTTGTAAGTCTTCGACAGCTTTTACCACATCTTTAGGATTTTTCAAGGCCAAAGAAATTTGATCCAAGCGTTCCGCTTTTTCAACGAAATAATGTTCAGCCGCCGTTGATGTAATCGCTTCAATACGTCGAATCCCTGCTGCAACTGCAGTTTCCGTGATGATCTTGAACATGCCAATTTTTCCTGTAGACGAAACGTGCGTACCTCCGCAAAGCTCAACCGAATCACCAAATTTTATAACACGAACAGCATCCCCATATTTTTCGCCAAACAAGGCCATCGCGCCCATCTCTTTGGCAGTTTCCATTGGAACCGAACGTTGTTCATCAAGTGCATTGTTTTGACGAATGGCCTGAATGACCAATGCTTCTACTTGCGCCAATTCTTCATCCGTCACCTTAGAAAAATGCGAGAAGTCAAAGCGCAGATAGGAAGGATTCACCAAGGATCCTTTTTGCTCGACGTGTGTGCCTAAAACAGTGCGCAATGCATGGTGGAGTAGGTGAGTGGCCGAGTGATTGCTTGCGGATGCCTGTCTATTTTCCCCATTCACCACAGCGGAAAAAGTCGATGTAGGGTCGCTAGGAAGTGTTTCACTCAAATGAATAATCAGGTTGTTTTCTTTTTTCGTATCAAAAACAGTGGTTTTGATGCCATTCGATTCAATGAATCCGGTATCGCCCACTTGTCCTCCGCCCTCAGGATAAAATGGGGTATTGTTCAACACCAACTGGTAGAAGGACTTTTGTTTTTGAGAAACCTTCCGGTATTTTAAAATTTTCACTTGTGCAGTCAATTGATCATACCCAACAAATCTGATTTCTGTTTCGGGATGAACTTGAACCCAATCGTCGGTTTCAATGGCTGTGGCTGCTCGTGAACGATCTTTTTGCTTCTGCAATTCAGCAGTAAAGGCCTCTTCATCAATCTGGAGTCCATTTTCACGTGCAATCAGTGAAGTTAAATCCACAGGAAAACCATAGGTGTCGTACAATTCAAAAACGGCTACACCATTGATCACCTCAATGTCCTCTTTTTTAGATTGCGTAATGATGGCATCCATGCGCTTTATTCCTTGTTCAAGTGTGCGGAAGAAACTAATTTCCTCTTCACGAATCACTTTTTGAACGAGTTCCTTTTGTTTGATGAGTTCCTCGAATGGATCACCCATGATGTCACTTAACACTACGGATAAATCACACAGGAAAGGTTCTTTCAATCCCAATGTTTGATATCCATAACGAACTGCTCGACGCAAAATCCTTCGAATGACATATCCAGCGCCTGTATTTGACGGAAGCTGACCATCAGCAATCGAAAATGCAATGGCACGAATGTGATCAGAAATGACGCGCAGAGCAATATCCACCTCTTCAGTTTTTCCATACTCTGCCCCCGAAACCTTCTCCATGTGTTGAATCAAGGTCTGGAAAAGGTCAGTATCGTAATTGGATATTTTTCCTTGTAAAGCCATCGCTAAACGCTCGAGTCCCATTCCTGTATCCACATGCGTTGCTGGAAGAGGTTCTAAACTTCCATCTGCTTTGCGGTTGAATTGCATGAACACATTGTTCCAGATTTCAATCACTTGCGGATGGTCAAAGTTCACAAGGTTGCGTCCATCAACGGCAGTTCTTTCTGCTTTTGAACGCAAGTCCACATGGATTTCCGTACACGGGCCACATGGACCAGTATCACCCATTTCCCAGAAATTATCTTTCTTCGATGCGAGGATAATGCGATCTTCAGCGATGAACTTTTTCCAAATTCCAAAGCTTTCTTCATCCATTGGAACATTGTCTGTTTTGTCGCCCTCAAAAACGGTAACGTACAAGCGATCTTTTGGAATTTTATAGACTTCAGTCAAGAGTTCCCAGGCCCAAGAAATAGCTTCCTCCTTGAAGTAATCACCGAATGACCAATTTCCCACCATTTCAAACATCGTATGGTGGTATGTATCCACACCTACTTCTTCCAAGTCGTTGTGCTTGCCCGATACCCTCAAGCATTTTTGGGAATTAGCTATGCGACGATGTGTCGGAACGGAGTTACCCAGGAAATAATCCTTAAACTGGTTCATCCCAGCATTCGTAAACATTAAGGTAGGGTCATTTTTGACCACCATCGGCGCAGAAGGAACAATCTCGTGACCTTTTGAGGCAAAGAATTCAAAAAAGGTATTTCTAATTTCTGAAACTTTCATTCGGTTTTCAGTGTTTTATTTTGTGTTGCAAAAGTACGTTTTTCAGCGATATTTCAGTTCAAGTGATCCCTAGAAAGCGCGTATTAAAACATAAACACCTTATATTTGTCTTGCTTGTCTAAAAAGAAATACAGATATAACCCAGATACACTTTCCTATGATGAGGTGTCAAGAAGTCCGATAGCGCGTATTCTGCGCGTCGTATTGTGGGTGTCACCAAGCATTGTAATGGGAATTGTATTGGCCTATTTCTTTACCCGAAAACTAGATTCACCGAAGGAACTTTTTCTAAAGAAGGAGATTGAAACATACCGCAAAGAAATTGACCGTTTGAATGCGGACATAAGTCTTGCTAATGCAGTTTTGGAAGGCATTCAAAAGCGGGATGAGGAGTTGTATCGCGTGGCCTTATTTGCCGATGAATTTCCAGAGGAATTGAAGAATTTAGAAACGGCTGAATCGAAAAAGTATGCGTATTTGGATGGATTAACCAATTCGACCTTGCTCCAGCGCACCTCAGAACGCATGGATGAACTGGAACGACGCATTCATGGGCAGTCGATTTCGTTTAAAGAACTGATCAGCTTAGCGAAAAATAAAGATAAAATGCTTGCAAGTATTCCAGCAATTCAGCCTGTAAGCAATAAAAATCTCAAGCACATGGCTTCAGGATACGGTTACCGCATTGACCCAATTTATAAGACACGACGCATGCACACAGGCATGGACTTCACCGCCAGGATTGGAACAGAAGTTTATGTGACAGGAGACGGAGTCGTCGAGTCAGTGGAAACAAGTGGTTGGGGTTATGGAAAATGTATTGTGGTAAATCATGGTTTCGGCTATAAAACCCGCTATGCGCACTTAAGTGCTTTCAAAGTTCTTCGAGGCGACAAAGTTACTCGTGGTCAGCTCATTGGCTTAGTTGGCAACACTGGAAAATCTACAGGACCACACTTGCACTATGAAGTTGAACACAATGGGGATAAAGTAAATCCTGTTCATTACTACCACTCAGATTTGACCCCTGCTCAATATGAAAAATTGATTCAAATGAGCCAGAATTCGTTTAGAGCCTTTGATTAGTTACTAATTACTAATTACTAATTACGAGTTACGA
>JBILBT010000376.1:0-6357 GCA_044353545.1 Crocinitomicaceae bacterium
ACAAACGGCCTTGCATTCACCCCTAATTCAACAACAACTTACACCGTGACAGGAACTTCTGCAGCAGGATGTGTTGCTACCGATCAAGTCCTTGTCACTGTAAATCCTATTCCGAATGTCTTCGCAGGAAATGATGTCGTGACTTGTCCTGACCAAACGGTTGTGCTTACAGGTTCAGGTGCGGCAACATATACGTGGTCGCCAACTGTAACCAATGGTGTGGCATTTACTCCTACCGCTGGTGCGACAACCTACACCGTAACGGGAACATCGGCAGCAGGATGTACAAACACCGACCAAGTCCTTGTCACTGTCAATGCGAACCTTACCGCAGCCTTCTCACCAAGTGTTACCGAGGGGTGTGCACCATTGACTGTAACATTCACCAACAACACAGCAAACTCATTCGACTGCGTGTGGACCATGAGTGATGGAACAGTGCTTACGGGTTGTACATCTGTAACAAATACCTTTGAACAAGCGGGATGTTATGACATTTCACTTACCGTGACTTCAGCCAATGGATGTGTCACCTCATTGACGCAACCCGACTTAATCTGTGTGGATGCAAATCCTGTGGCGTCGTTCATGCCCTCGGCTTGGCAAATTTCCGAACTCGACATGAACGTTGACTTCAACAACACCAGCATCAATGCCACACAATACATCTGGAACTTTGGTGACACATCACCTTTGTCTACTGAAGAAAATCCGTCGCACGATTACACAGGAAATGAAATCGGAATCTACGATGTAACACTCATTGCCATTTCACCAGCAGGTTGTACAGATACGGCCTACTCCACCATTCAGATTTATGAAGAAGTCATCTTCTATGTGCCGAATACCTTCACACCAGATGATGATACCTACAATCCGATCTTCAAGCCAATCTTTACATCCGGCTACGACCCATTTGACTACGGCCTTTACATCTACAACCGTTGGGGTGAAATCATCTTCGAATCGCACAATACTGAAATTGGTTGGGACGGAACATATGGGTCGAACCAAGAAATTGACATGGTACAAGACGGAACATACACCTGGAAAATCGAGTTCAAAGTTTCCAAAAATGACGAGCGGAGAATGGAGGTTGGACATGTCAATGTCATTCGATAAAATACATAACTCATTTTTTAAAAGACCAGGAAACTGGTCTTTTTTTGTTTTAAGGCAAAACTCAGTTTAACAAATGTTTAAATCTCACAAAAAAAGCAACGAATGTAAAACTTGTCCGTCATAATTGGTAACTTGCGACTCTTTTTCACAAGGAACTAAAATAAATCACATTTAGGCTTATGAAGTATATACTTTCGATTCTGATTTTTGCGCTTAGTAGTTCATTTTCGTTTAGTCAAACCACATTCGAAATCAAACAATTAGGCACTAACTATACACAAGAACAAATCACTCAAACGTTTTCAAGTGCTGATTTTTGTGGGGCGCATTTCGTTTCAAAGCGAAACAGCATTCAATTAAATGATGGTGCAATTATAGAATTAAAGTCTCAAAGTGAAATGGCCAATTCTGGTTCGACACTGCCATTAAATTGTGTCATCGCAGACAATATTATTTATCATTCTGCTACATGGTCAATATCACCCGAAGGTCGACTTATGAAAGGTCTAAGCCCACAATTATCTCCTGCTGAGATGAAATTGAACGTAATTCAACAATAAAAAGGTAACACAATGATCATGAATAAAACAACCCTGATTTTACTTTGCCTTCTTTTCTCCATGGGAAATGCATTGGCACAGCCTGCGAATGACAACTGCGGTGGTGCGACGAATATCGGGACCTTGCCGACACCTGGAGCTTGTATTTCAGGGCTACAGAATGGTGCGGTAACTACACTTAACAACCAAACAACTGTTGCCGCAACTTCCCCAAATCCGTATGTCTATCAAACAGGATGTCAAGGTGGAGGAGACATGACGGCATTCGCTTTAGATACTTGGTATGTCTTTACGGCAACAGGTACAACAGTGAATGTTGTAATTTCTGGATTTCCGAATGTACAAATGTCGATATACTCAGGTTCCTGTGGCAACTTGCTCGGAAGAGGTTGTTCAACCAACGGAACGTTGAATGTCACCCAAATCTTTGTTGGACAAACCTATTATCTTCAAGTTTCGGGAAATACAACTACAGCAACAGACAATAACTTTAGTATCGCTATTGACAATGACATCGATTGTAACGACTGTTTGTTGGGATCAACCTTAACCGCAACCCCGGCGCCCGTGAATGGAGGCTATGCTCCGGGACAGGTTGTGAACTTTTGCTTCACTGTGACAAACTACACAGAGGTCAATACGAATTGGTTTCATGGGGTACAAATCACAATGGGTCCAGGATGGACTGGTGTTGTTTCAAGTCCAGCACCGGCCGCCGACTGCCCTTTTGATGTAACACCTGGCACTGGTAATGCTGGAACAGGTACATGGGCGTGGTATCCAACTGGTGTGACATCCACAGCGAGTGGTATAGTTTGGCCTGCTGGATTTTACTTTGACAACAGCAATGTAGCCGGAACAAATGCAGGAAATAACTATGGAGATCCAGGAAACTGTGGATGGACCTTTTGTTGGTCGCAAACTGTATCCGCAGGATGTGTCAATGGGGCTAACTTAAACGTGAACGTCACCACAAGTGGGGATGGTGAATCAGGAAGTTGGGCAAGTTTGGGCTGTGTCGATGATCCACCTACAATTTTTAGTGCCATTGTATTGTGTTGTTCAGCAACAGCAACAAACACTGGTCCCTACTGTCCAGGAGCAACGATTCAACTGAATGGAACTGGCGGGGGAACCTACTCTTGGACTGGACCGAACGGATTTACATCAAGCCTACAAAACCCAAGTTTGCCGGCAACAACTGCTGCTTCTGGGGTGTATACACTTTCGATTAATAATGGTGGATGTATCGCAACTGCAACAACAACTGTTTTGGTAAATCCATTGCCGACAGTGAATGCTGGAATTGACGTTGCTGTTTGTCAAAATCAATCGACAACACTAACAGCTACGGGTGCAAGCACGTATACTTGGTCTCCTGTAATTACAAATGGTGTTGCCTTCGTTCCCACAGCAACAACAACTTATAACGTAACGGGGACTTCGGCTGCGGGATGTGTAAACACGGATCAAGTTATTGTTACCGTAAATCCATTGCCAACGATTGTGGCGAACAATGTATCTGTGTGTGCTTCTGGAACGGTAATCGTTTCGGCCACTGGGGGAAATACCTATTCATGGTCACCAGCAACTTCTTTGAGTGCCTCAACAGGTTCTGCGGTGACATTTACCCCTGGTGTGACTACCACTTATACCGTTACAGGAACATCCCTGACAGGCTGTACTGGTACAGATCCCGTTACAGTCACTGTTTTGGCCAATGCACCAATCAATGCAGGGGCTGATGCAGCAATTTGTATTGGTGCATCAACTTCACTTACTGCTTCAGGTGGTGTAACTTACACGTGGTCTCCAGCCACAGGATTAAGTGCTACCACTGGCAACACGGTCACAGCGAATCCAACTGCAACAACAACCTACACTGTAGTTGGTACGGACGCGAGTGGATGCATTGGAACAGACCAAGTTTTAGTCACTGTAAGTCCATTGCCTACGGTAAATGCTGGAACAGACCAAACAGTTTGCGTGGGCACTCCTGTGACATTAACTGCAACAGGTGCAACGACGTATAGCTGGTCTCCAGCCGCAACAAATGGTGTATCGTTTACGCCAGCGGCAACAACGACTTATACCGTAACAGGAACATCTGCAGCGGGTTGTATAAACACTGATCAAGTCATCATCACGGTGAACCCTTTGCCTACCATTGTAGCGAATAACGTGTCTGTTTGCGCTTCAGGAACTGTAAGTGTTTCAGCCACGGGTGGATCTACATACACTTGGTCTCCGGCTACTTCATTGAGTGCAGCTACAGGAACTACAGTCACCTTCACACCGGGAGTTACAACAACATATACCGTTACTGGAACATCAGCTTTAGGCTGTATAAACACTGATCTTGTAACGGTTACGGTTCTTGCAAACGCGCCAATCAACGCTGGAGCGGATGCTGCGATATGCATTGGGGCTTCTACCCCACTTGCTGCAAGCGGAGGTGTAACGTATGCTTGGTCTCCTGCTGCAGGACTGAGCTCAACAACAGGTGCATCAATAACAGCCAATCCAACAGTTACAACAACCTACACATTGGTTGGAACTGATGCCAATGGTTGCACGGGAACGGATCAAGTTATTGTTACAGTGAACCCATTGCCTCTAGTAAATGCAGGTGCTGATCAAACAGTTTGTGCTGGAGTATCCGTAACACTGAATGCAACTGGAGCTACAAGCTTCAGTTGGTCACCAGCGGCAACCAATGGGGTTTCATTTGTCCCTGCGGCAACGACAACGTACACTGTAACTGGAACGAGTCTAGGATGCACGGCGACGGATCAAATTCTTGTTACGGTGAATGCACTTCCAATCGTTAATGCAGGAACGGACCAAACCTTGTGTGAAGGACCAAACGTTACACTCACTGCTACAGGAGCATCAACCTATACATGGACACCAAATCTCAACAATGGTGTTGCGTTCGCGCCAATAGTAGGGGCGACAACCTACACTGTCGTTGGGACGACCAATGGATGTACAGGAACAGATCAAGTAATCGTTACCGTTAACCCGTTACCTATTGTTTCAGCCGGAGCAGACCAAAGTGTATGTCAAGGCGCAACGGTTACATTAACAGCAACTGGTGCTGCAATATATACATGGACACCAACAATCACGAATAATACTCCGTTTACGCCTACTCTGGGCAACACCACATATTCAGTAACTGGAACTACTGCTGCTGGTTGTACAAGTACGGACCAAGTAGTCGTTACAGTAAATCCTAATCCAACGCCTATTATTCAAGGTCCAACAACCTATTGTTCAGGAAATGACCCTTTATTATCGACATCCACAACATTCGATTCATATTCATGGTCTTCAGGAGTTTCAACGCCCACAGCGACGGTCACACAGGCGAATAATCCAATCACTGTTACTGTAACCAATGCTTTTGGTTGTAGTGGAACATCACCTGCCTTCACAGTTACACAGACATCAGCGATTAGTTCGACTTCAACAGTTGCGATTTGTCAAGGACAGTCGTCAGTCATTCACGGAATTACACAAACAGTTGCTGGCGTTTATTCTGAGACGTTTGTCTCCATTCAAGGCTGTGATTCGATTTCGAATGTAACGCTTGTCGTAAACCCACTCCCAACGGTAAATGCTGGAATCGATCAAACAGTGTGCACTGGAAGTCAGACAACTCTAAACGGAACGGGGGCTGCCACATATACTTGGTCACCAGCTTCAACAAATGGAATTCCATTCACACAAGCCATTGGTTCGACAACGTATACGGTTACTGGAACTTCGGCAAATGGATGTATCAATACGGATCAGGTTGTAATCACAGTAAATCCATTGCCAACAGTGAATGCTGGACTCGATCAAACGATTTGTATTGGTCAGACAGTCACACTTGCTGGAGCTGGCGCTAACACCTACACATGGACCGCACCTGTGCAAAACAATGTGGCATTCACCCCAGCTGGAACGGCAACATACACAGCTACAGGCACAGATATCAATGGATGTATAAATACAGACCAAGTACTTGTAACAGTCAACCCTTTACCGACAGTTAATGCGGGTACAGACCAAGCCATATGTATTGGTCAGTTCGTCACGCTTTCAGGTGGAGGTGCAGCTACCTATACTTGGACAGCACCTGTACAAAATAGCGTTTCATTCGCGCCAACCGCTACTGCAACGTACACAGCAACTGGAACCGATATCAATGGTTGTGTCAATACAGATCAGGTTGTTGTCACAGTGAATCCGTTGCCAACGGTAAATGCAGGAAATGACCAAGCAATCTGTATCGGTCAATCCGTTACACTGACAGGTGGTGGTGCTTTCACTTATACATGGACAGCGCCTGTTCAAAATGGAATTTTATTCTCACCAACAGCAACGGCAACTTACACATTAACGGGAACCTCAGCTGCAGGCTGTGTGAATACGGACCAAGTTGTGGTGACTGTGAATCCTTTGCCAACGGTGGATGCCGGTCTTGATCAAACAATCTGTATCGGGCAAACGGTGACACTTTCGGGAGCCGGAGCAAACACCTATTCATGGACTGCGCCAGTGCAAAACAACGTGGCATTCTCGCCCTCAACAACTACGACTTACACCGTGACGGGAACTTCCCTTGCTGGTTGTACCAATACCGATCAAGTCCTTGTTACCGTGAATCCATTACCGACTGTGG
>JBILBT010000180.1:0-6345 GCA_044353545.1 Crocinitomicaceae bacterium
GTAAACATAGGCACGCGCAGCGGGACACTTTCACCTTCAGGCAATGCCTTAAAAACCATTGGAATATACCCAAGGTCGTGGAGTGCTTCGATGTGGTCAAACGAAATGGAATGGGCACCGAGATAATTGTTGATTCGTCGCGCATACTTCGCTACAACCTTATCTTTCGGCTGCGCAAAAAAGTGCGTATCAAAATCTTCAATGATGTACTTTTTTAAAAAGTATTGCAATCCGAAAAATACAACCTCATCCATATCTTCCATGCGACTTTTTCGTGGCGTCCAATTGGAATAAACGAGTGATGTTCCTGTAGGGTATTGTCTTCGGTGGTCCAGTTTATACCCGTCTGTTAAAAACAATGCATTCATGATTTTAAAATTTAGAATTGTGAATAAATGAGATTCGCTACTGAAAGCGTTGTGATCTTGTCCGTTTGAATTTCTTTCACTGAATCTGTCGTGAAGATATGGTCGAAGACATCTGTTAAAGGTTCCGTTCCTTTGCTAAAAATGCCGTGAGATACTGCCAAATAAAGTGCGCCAGCATTTTTGGCCATTAATTCTTTCGCTAATCCAATGAAGGTTCCACCGCCATCGCAAATGTCATCGACGATGAGGCAGTCGCGTCCTTCAAGATCATCCGCATACACCTTAAAACCCGACAAACGTCCCGTTTTCACGTCCCGACTTTTGCTGCATTCGATAACCTCCATTCCGTTCAATGCTTCAGAGACCTTATAGATTTTCTTCAAGGCACCGCCATCTGGAGAAATCAAAAGGGAATCCTTTCCGATGATTTGAACGACCTGATGAATAAATGAATGATTCGAGACAACAACACAGCGGTCCAAAACAGCAGCTGTGACATCCGAGTGTGGATCCAAGATCGTTACTGTTTCGAAATGCAATTGATTGATTAAATCGGCATACACCTTAACAGAGAGTGACTCCCCTTCTACCATTAACCGGTCTTGTCGTGCCGCTGGAAAATAAGGAACAAACAAGTCCAAGCGTTTTACCCCCATTCTTCTCAAGGCATCCGCCGCCAAGTACAATAGACCGATATCACCAAATGCATTTAAACGATGAGTTATGGTTATGCTATCTGCTAGATCTGAAGCATCTATTTTGATGTGCAGTTCACCTCCCGCAAAGGTAAATGCTTCGTAATTGATCTCTTCCCCATTCAATGGGCGAAAGCGGCGATCTAAATTGAGGATTGTTTTCATCTTATTTGCGTATTATTTACACAAATGTAATCAAACAATTTAATTCAAGAAACTATTTTGCGTATAATTTACACTAATTATAAGTCAAAGAAGATACCTTTTGATTCCAACTCCCTATATTTCATGTTATTAAAACGAAATAATTTTGCTGGACGGCCTGATTTTTTTTGTTTAAAGAGGCTAGTTTCCTCCAAAAATCCGAAACTCATGATCTTTTTTCTGAAGTTTCGACGGTCAATCTCCTTCCCTAAGATGGTCACATACAGTTGTTCGAGTTCCGAGAAAAGAAATTCATTGGGAAGTAAATCGAATCCGATAGGTTGATAGGTGAGTTTTGCTCGCAAGCGATTCAGTGCAGTATTTAAAATTTCCGAATGATCAAAAGCCAAGGCAGGTAATTCATTGATGGGATACCATTTTGCATCCATGGCATCCGTATCGCCAATGGGAACAATCTTCGATGAATCGATCAACCCAAAATATGCGACAGAGATGACTCTACTGCGTGGATCTCGATCAACGGTATCTCCAAAGGTGTACAATTGCTCCAGATAATCCAGCTGAACACCTGTCTCCTCCTTCAATTCACGTTTCACAGCCGTTGTCAGCGGCTCATCATCCAGAACAAAGCCACCTACCAAGGCCCATTCCTTGTGAAAAGTTGAACCTTTTCGTTTCACCAACAACACGTTTAAGTCCGCGTTCATGTATCCAAAGACCACGGCATCTACTGCGATGAGTATATTTTGTCGAATCGGCATTAAGCGTAATTTTTACACAAAAGTAAGCATTCTTAATTTTCAACAAGACCTTCGTATTAAAATGCGCTGCAACCTTGCAAGGTACGAAAGGTCTGTTACTTTTTTCTCATTGTTTCATTGAATTCATGTTGCAGCGCGAGACTGTCTATTGAGTACAAACCAAACGTTATCCCCATGAGAACATTACTTTTTTTTCTACTTTTTTCTACCGCTGCTTATGGTCAGCACGTGAATCGATTCACCATCAATACTGTCTACGGAAGCGATGTTTGGTTTTATTGTTACGAACATCCATTTCAATGGGTCAATGGCAAGCGCGTCTTCGGTACACCATTCGTCAGTTATGATTTATCCATCGTGACACGCGACAAGACCACCTACGATATTTACTTACCAGAAATGCGCATTTTTGAAGTGCTTTTTTATGATCCGCAAACCAAAGTGGTGAAACATATTTTTATCGAAAGTGACCGCGCAAGTTTCCCCTCCAATTATCTCATCAACTGCGATTTTAGAGACAAAGAAGCGATTCAGGTTTACGCAGATTACACGGATCAAGAATACCATGTCAACCTATTTTTATTTACTGAAAAATGATGTTTCGGGTGAAAATCTTGAAGTTCATTATGGAACATAGAACATGGAGCATAGAACATGGATTTGATTATTCCATCAGCCAAAGACGGCCTATCTTTTGAAAAAAAAGTCAAGATTCTAAGACGTCAAGATTCTAAGATGTTAAGACTAGATTCTTCTTCGAACCTTGAGCTTCGAAGGACAAAGGACTCGATCCATGTTCTATGCTCCATCAGCGAAGCGGTCTATGTTCTGAAAAAGATGTTGAGATTTTAGGAGGACTCGATCCATGTTCTATGCTCCATCAGTGAAGCGGTCTATGCCCCATCACCCCAACCCATACTTCTCCATCTTAGCAACAAGCGTATTGATCGCCCAACCTATCGCAAGGGCTGTTTGTCGTTTATTGCCCTCAAAATGTTTCAAGACCCTGACAATGTGTTCCCGTTCGATGTAATCCCAGTTCATCGGTTTATTGATCGAATCTTGGAACAAGCGCTTTGGCAAAACATCAACTGCAACCCGTTCTTCATTGAAGACATACAAGCGCGCAATGATGTTTTCGAGTTCACGGATATTTCCAGGATAAGAATAGTTCATCAACACATCCATTGCTTCACGCTCAACGACAAGCTTTTTCGACCTACGTAAATCTTTCTTTTTTTGGGTGATAAAATGTTCAATCATCTGCTTGAGATCTGCCCTCCCGCGCTGAATGAGTGTTGGAATATCCAATTCGACCACCGACAAACGATAATATAAATCCCAACGAAACCTTCCTTCCTCGCACAACTTCACCAGTTGTTGGTTTGTTGCAGCAATCACGCGAACATTTACTTTTTTTGCCTTTCCGCCAAGTGGCATAATTTCCTTTTCCTGCAATACGCGCAAAAGCGCTTGCTGCATATAGGGCGAAATGTCTCCAATTTCATCAAGGAAAATCGTTCCCTCATTCGCTAACTCAAACAATCCAGCGGTATCTTTGTCCGCACCAGTAAATGCCCCTTTTTTGTAGCCAAATAAGCGAGACTCCAGCAAACTATCGCTAAAGGCAGAACAGTTGATCGGCACATACGGTTTATCGGTTCGGACCGAATTGGAGTGAATGTACTTCGCAAGATTTTCTTTTCCCGTTCCACTTGCGCCCAAGATCATTACCGTAACTTGATCTGTTTGCGCGACTTTAAGGGCATTGTCATAAATTTTCTGAATGGTAGGTGTAATAAAATAATCCTCATTGGCAGCGGAAGTACGCTTGACATTCTCCTGCGTGTAGATCGCTGTGACTGGCAGTGCAGACCTTTCAAGATTAATTTTTATCAACTCAGGCTTGTCCTTCTTTTGCGTGTGCAAAGCCGCACGGGTTTGATAAAGTGTAGTTCGTAAATTCAAACTCATGTGACTCAAGTGCCAGGCAATTTGCATAGCTGGCGTTCCAGGTGAAACAAAAATATCGATCTCGTCCTCTCCCAAAGACACAAGCAAGGGATCAATTTTAGCGCGAATCTCACTTTGATTGATCACATCCTTGATGTCCATGTAGCGAATTTCAATCACTCGATTTGGAAACCGTTTGATTAAAAATGTACGCAAATGCAAGACCCTTAAATCATCTTCTTGTGAATGTCCTGTTGACAGGATAATATGCCGATCGTGCTTGTAGAAATGGTCATGAAATCCGACCGTTGGGCCTTCTTCAATCACTTTTCCTTGGTGAAAATCATTGGTGTAAGCGTGCCAGGAGACTAAGGTTTTCATAAATCAAAATTTGATATAAATATAGTATTATTGATATATATTTAATCGATTACATGCATATTCATTGAGCTATTTATCATGGCATGTCCTTTGTCAATGGGTCACCAACCTTTTAATTAATGCGCCGTGAGAAAAAACCTTATTCAAAAATTCAGCGAAGAAGAAATGGGGATGAATTCGGATCTCTTGAACGATTTTAGCCATGCTTTTAGTTCCTATGACATCAATGCAATTTTAGATCTCTTACACGACCAAGGTCGCTTTTTCAATGGCATGAATAAAGGCAAAGCGGCTGGTGTATTTCACAACATGATCCATGGACCACAAGGGATAAAATCGCGGAATTCATTTAAATACAATCGTGGAATTTCCTTAGACATTTTTCCCGGACAGGAGGTTCTCGAAATCCGATGCTACAATCAGCGTTTTGATGATGATTCTTGTTTTGATTTTGAGGGTTACCTCGGACCAAAATTCGGGGATCCCATTGTACACAGTAAAAACGAAATCATTTATCGTTTTGTATTTCGGTATTTTGAACACAAAATTTTTGATTTAAAAATGGCGCAAAAGGCAGTTTCAAACTCACAAAAAATTATTTCCAACAACTAAACTATATTCCTTGAATCCCAATGAAAACAACTGCAATTATACATAAAGTGACTGATGAAGAAAGAAAAATAAATGAAAAGCTTTTGGCCAAATTCAGCGCTGCGTTTTATTCTTTTTTTGATGATACTGCCATGGAAAAAATAATGCATCCTGGGGGAAGGTTTTTTGGCAACATGAATTACATCCGCGCGATTTCCTTGCTTCACAAAAAAGCAACCGGAAAAAATGGCATTGGGGAACGATTTTTTAAAGACACCAATTATGGAATTGCTACAGACCACAAGATTGGTGAAGTGGTCATGGAACTTCGTTTTTCAGATTTCGACCCATTCATTGATGAAGAATATCCAACCTATAAATTCGGAGATAGATCCGATTATCGTTTCGATGAATTGGTTTTCTATTTCGCATTTTCATTCAAAGATGGAAAAATTTTCTCCATTCGCATTCCACGTTCTTTTGAGAAATCAATTGCCAAGATCGCTGCGAGGAACTGATATTTAGAAGACAAAAGACCCGTCAGCTGCCGGCTGACTAAAAGACAATAGACCCGCTGCGCTGAAAGACTTGATCTTTCTTCGATGGCTTTAAAAAACTATTGGTCATTTTTAATTACGAATTATGAATGTTTGGTGTGTCGACACTCAGCAAGAAAAAAATAAAAATCCCCTCGTGGAGGGGCAAGGGGTGGTTTATACGTGCTTCCTAAACTATAAGGTAGGTGTCAATACCAGAGAGGTTCACTAAAATTCGCTTTTGATATACCGCCCCAGAGGCTTTTCCGCAGCGGAAGTGAGCGAACAAAATGAACATAATTCAAAATGACCAAAAGTACACTGTGCAATTTAGATAAAACGTAAAGGTGGTTTTTGTCGGACAACAAAAATTCGTAATTCATAATTGGCAACTATCTTTGCGCAACTAAATTGCCTGAAATAACGTCTAAAAGGCAACACTAAAATTTATTTTTATGAAATTATTGTTTATTCCTTTTGCCCTAATCTCGTTTACATTTTTTGCTCAAAATATTAAGACAGAAGACATTACATATAACTATGTAAAACTTCCTACAAGTCCTTTGAATCCAAAACCTGATAGCTACTCATCTTATGTAACCGCCTCATACGAAGAAGAAAACAAAAAAATATTGGCGCAATACGAAGCAGACAAAGCACAAGCAGAAGCTGATTTTCAGCGTGAAACAGCTGAATATCCAAACAAAGTTAAGGCAGCTGATGAAAAGTTTGAACGTGAAATGGCGGCTTGGAATGAAAAAGGATTGGCTTCGAAAATTATTGAAAAGCAGGTGTTGAACGAAAACAACAAACCCGTGAAAGATTATGTTCCTCAGCCTTACCGCAAAACAATCTCAATGCCTTTGATGAAAACCAACTACGATTACAATGCTTT
>JBILBT010000181.1:0-6315 GCA_044353545.1 Crocinitomicaceae bacterium
GACTTGCCAAGCCGCGAAGGGCAAAAGCCCAAGGAGAAGTGCGAATGCGGCTTTCTCTCGTTTGATGGCGTAATATCCGAGCATGACGAGAGGAAAAACAATGAGTTGTGGTCGAATCATCACGAGGGCTGCAGTCGAAAACAGCAGCATCAGCCATTGGTTTCTTTCTGTTCGGATCATCAAGGCATAGAGCCACCCCAGCACGAAAAAGGGCAATACAGATTCGGATAAGGTGTAATAGGTAAATCCAGAAAAACAGGGGAGAAGGGCATAGATAGCAGTTGCGATCAGACTAATTTTTTCATCAGTAAACAAGCGCGAAAGCCGAAAGAAAAGAACGATACTTCCTGCGAAGAGCATCAGCTGAATGCACTTAAGCACAACAAAGGCGTGCGATCCACCGAGTGCTAGTGCGACAAAGTATATGATTCCGTAACCCGGCGTGCGGATGTATGCTTTTTCACCCGTGCTGTTGATATTCCATTCCCCCGTTTTCAACAATTGTTCGGCTGCTGAGAAATAACTGTACTCGTCAGCTGTGGTGATTAAGCCTTGTTTATAGGGATATTGGGGTTCGAGAAATGCGAGATTGATTTCATTTACAACGATTGTAGCAGCTAGAGCGAAAAGGACGATGATGCCAAGTTTCGTTCGAGCGTTCATCCGGATGTTACGCGAAAGTTGTGATGTTTATTGCTTCAACGGCTTTAACTTCTGGAGCTACTTTTTTAATCGCTTCTTCCACCCCAGCTTTGAGTGTCATCATGCTCATTGAACAATCGCTGCAGGCACCTAACAATCGCACGCGAACAATGGCATCATCGGTGATTTCCACCAATTCAATATCCCCACCATCTTCCATCAAAAAAGGTCGCAATTGTTCTAAGGCGCCTAGCACTTTTTCGGTCAATTCTTGCTTGTTCAACATGGCTTAGTGCTTTGCTTGTTTTTTCTGATGTATTGCATTCAGTTCGTGGACAAAAGTAAGAACTAATTCGTCAAAGGCCTTTGCTGATGGACTATTTTCTTGAAAAACCGCTGGTCGACCTGCATCGCCTGCTTCGCGCACACTTTGCACCAATGGAATTTGCCCTAAAAAGGGAACATTCATGCCTTCAGCCAAATTTTTTGCGCCGTCGCGTCCGAAGATATAGTATTTGTTTTCAGGCAGTTCAGCTGGTGTGAACCACGCCATGTTTTCGATGATTCCAACGATTGGCACTTTGGCGCCTTCCATGCGGAACATATTGATTCCACGTCGTGCATCGGCCAAAGCTACTTCTTGTGGGGTACTTACAATCACGACACCATCTAAGGGCAGCAATTGCAGCAAGGACAAATGAATGTCTCCCGTTCCGGGCGGTAAGTCAATCAGCAAGTAATCCAATTCACCCCAATTCGCATCGGTAAACAATTGATTCAGGGCTTTCGCGGCCATTGGTCCGCGCCACACAACAGCATTGTCTTGCTCCGTAAAAAATCCGATGGATAGCAATTTTATTCCATGACTTTCAACTGGATTGATCAAGGGTTTTCCATCGACATCCGACATCGTTGGACGTTCACCCACCACATCAAACATTGTTGGCATACTTGGTCCATAGATGTCTGCATCGACAATCCCAACTTTATAGCCAGCTTTCGCAAGTCCACCTGCTAGGTTGGCAGTCACTGTTGATTTTCCAACTCCACCTTTGCCTGAGGCGACAGCTACGATAAATTTGACATCTGGCAATATTTTTCGGCGTACTTGTTTGGCTTCGGCGGGAATGGTTGCGACTTGACAATTGATTTCAGTGTCCTTTCCGAAAACACGTTTTAAATTGAAATCGATCGCTTCTTGCATCCGTTTCCGTGCATGAAGCGCGGGATTTGACACGTAAACAGTCAGCGAAATGGAGTGATTGCCAAGCTCCAGCCCTTCGACAAGGTTAAGGGTCACGATATCTTTCTTCAACTCTGGCTCGGTGATTCCACCCAGCACCTCAAGCACATTTTCACGGTTCAATTCCATGACATAAAATTAGTAAAGATGTTCAGAAGAATGAACGACTGACAGCGACGAAATGTTTATTGCTGATCGAGCGCCTTGAATGATTTGATGGATTTCGCCATGAGCACAGCGATATTTTTGCTGCAGCCCTCGTCTTTGCTGCGCAGTTCATAAGTGATCCCATCAATGATTTTCTGCCCGTAAACATGACATGATTTGTGTTCAATACCAACCGTTGGGGATGCTTCTTTTGAGCCTCGAACAATTAATGTGCGTTCGTAAACAATCAGATCGCTCGATTGGTAGAGGTATTGAATGTTGAATAAGGTCTGTTCCCTTAGTTCTTTTTTCTTATTGCTGACTCTGTTGCGGTAATCTCCAAAGTCCTCAATGTACAATTTGAACTTCGTACCAAGAGTGATGCTCCACAAGAAGCTGTCGGGGTGGGCAATTTCAGGCCGGGTTGATGCTCCAATGTTTGCTGTTTCATCGGGTAACATAATCATCGCTGGAATGTCGTATTGTTTCAATGAGATTCCTCGAAATTCGTAATAGTCCTCATCCAATTTAATGCTTGACTTTTTTTTGGTTTCGCTGTCATTTCCGCATGAATTCAGTCCACTAAGTGCAAAGAAAAACAATAGTCCTAGACAAGAAAAACGTGCAAATTTAGAATTATAGTAACCCATAGACCAATCTAATTTAGGGTAAAATTCATTTGAATCAAAACAAATATACGGAAGTTTTATCTTCACCATTAAACAAATTGTAAGGTCTTTTGTTCTATTTTTGAGCGGGCGGAATCTTATCTTCTCGTTAAAAGTACCTATGGCAGAATATAAGATTCGTGATTTAGAAGTGTTGAGTGGTATCAAGGCACACACCATTCGTATATGGGAAAAACGTTACAATCTTTTTTCTCCTGAACGCACAGATACTCAAATTCGTACGTACACTGATGATGACCTCACGCGGATGATTAACATCGCCATTCTAAACCGTTGTGGATTTAAAATTTCCAAGATTGCTACGATGCAGAATGAAGAAATTCATCACAATGTGATCGAATGCAATGGAAAGAACGCTGAAGATGTTGCTATTGAGCGCCTAATCGTTGCTATGATTGAAATGGATGAGCGTTTGTTTCATGATACCTTGAACGACTTGATTCAATCTGTTGGACTAACCTTAACGTTTACCGATAAATTGATCCCCTTTTTAGATCGCATAGGTATTATGTGGTTGGTGGGTAGCATCAATCCGGCACAAGAGCATTTCATGTCAAATTTGATCCGTCAAAAAGTGATTTCTGAAACGGATCGTTTGCCAATCCCGCAGAAAAAAACGGTTGATGCGCTTTTGTTCCTTCCCGAACATGAGCAGCATGAAATTAGTTTGTTGTTCTATAATTTTATGCTGCGTGACAAGGGGTTTTCTACCGTCTATTTGGGTCAAAGTGTACCTTATGATGCCTTAAGTTCATGCATCGAGCAACTTGCACCACGAACAATGGTTACGTCTTGGTTGACTGCTGTAGATGACAACTTTATGCACAGTTATTTCAAGCGACTCACAAATGAATTTGGGAAAATTCCTGTGCTTGCGGGAGGGATTCAAGTCAACAACCGAAAAGACCTCGTTCAGGATTTTATTCATGAAATCAGTGATTTGCCAAACCAAGTTGAAGCACTGATCAGCTAATCAGGATTCCTTTTTCGCCTAAAAGTGGGATGGGCTTCATTCTATCAGGTGTGATTGTTTCTGGCAAAAAGATAAATTTCTTGTCGTACATGATCTCGTTCACCCAAAAACTTACCCAATATTCATTTGACAACGCGAATACATCTTCCATCAAAGGTTCAATCTTCGCTGCTTCCTGAGGCAAGAGAACTTCTAGCGAATGACGGAGTGTTGATGTTTTTATTTTTTCACCTGTATTTGCATTTTCACCATAGCCAGTGCTGGTGATAATGATTCCTTCCATAATGTCATCGCGGAGGTTCAATAGATAAGCATAATAGATCCTGTTTCCCTCTTCATCGATTTGTTCAATGATGGCTACTCCTACCTTTTCAACTTTTGGGCCTAGCAATTCTTCGCGCATAATTCTATTTTTTTGAAGTGATGTCTCTTCCAATTTGTAAATAACGGAATACATCCACGGAATGTTCAACTTTGTACATATGGCGCTTAATGTAAGGTCGATTGTTCATTTTATCTTCGGGGATGATGTAGTTTTGATCGCGCTGATTTCCCAAGCGGATAACCATTAAGTCCTCTTCAGGAGCAGTGATGATGTATTGTCCCTTCAGTCCGCGGAAATAATGAACAGTCGATTTCTTGTCAAAATAGACCCACAAATGAAGGGCATAGCGCAGATTCTTCCAGCCTTCTTCGGTCCCGATTTTTGCTGGCTCCTTGGCTTCGCGCATGAATTTTTCTGAAACAATCCGCTTGCCGTCAACCAAACCATCGTACATGAGGATTTTACCCAATTTGGCGAAGTCCCGCGCCGTGGCGTACAAACAACAGAAGGATTTCTCATCACCGTTTTCTTTGTCCAAACTCCAATACGCATCACTCTCCGCGCCGATTGGTTCCAAGATTTTCTCTCTGCAGTACGCTGACACTGATTTACCTGTTGCTTTCTTTAACACGAATCCAAGCAATTGGGTGTTTCCACTTTGGTAGTTGAACACCTTTCCAGGTTCAGCAACAACATGTTGGCGTGTGACGAGTCCGTATAGATCAGTGCCGTAATAGGATTCAGCGTTTTCTGACAAAGGATTTTTTCCGCTCTCCTCCCAATCCAATCCAGATGCCATCACCAACAAATGGCGGATCGTGATTTTTTCTCTTCCTTTCTCATTGAATTCTGGAATGTAGTTGCCTACTTTTTCATCAAGACTTTTGATTTTCCCTTCGTCAATGGCAATTCCAATGAGAAAGGCCATCACAGTTTTTGTTGCTGAAAAGGCGTTGCTGACCGTTGATTTTGAATGACTTTCGTTGTAATACTCATAAACGATCTCGTCTCCTTTGATCACTAAAAATGCACTCGTCCCCAAGGAAGTTAAGTACTCCATGTCTGCCTTTTTCGGCTCAATGGCATTGTATCCTTGGCTGTTTTTCCAAGGTTTTGGATGTGTGGAGTGTTCTAGGGTGCGGTATGGAAAGTTGTGAAGGTCGTATATTCCCGGCCCCATGCGTCCTTGAAGATAGGTCTGATAGACGCCAGTGTAAAGATAATATCTCCCTGAAAGGACAATGAACACATTAAAAAGCAGGATCACTGCAATGAATGTGAAGAGCAGAATGCGCAGGAACCGTTTCATTAACTTTGCCATACTTATTCAGTGTAGGTGAAGTTGAACTGTTCAGCCAATTTTTGCTTAAGCACTTCCGTAACTTCAGTCATATCCATTGGCCTTCCGAGTTCATGTTGCATGGAGGTCACGGCCTTGTCATCGATCCCGCAAGGGATGATGTGTGAGAAATAACTCAAGTCTGAATTGACATTAAATCCAATTCCGTGCATCGTGACCCAGCGTGAACTTTTCACACCCATGGCACAAATTTTTCGAGGTCTTGGTGTATCTCCTCCAAGCCAAACACCCGTCAACCCATCAATTCGTCCACCCTCAATACCAAATTCTCTAAGGGTCGAAATCACCGATTCTTCCAAAAAGCGCATGTACTTGTGGATGTCTGTGAAGAAATGATCGAGGTCAAAAATGGGGTAAACGACAAGTTGCCCGGGACCGTGGTACGTGATGTCTCCTCCGCGATTGATTTTGTAAAATGTCGCTTTGTTGGCATCTAGTCCCTCTTCGTTTAAGAGCAAATTCCCTTCGTCACCGCTCTTTCCCAAAGTAAATACATGGGGATGTTCACAAAACAACAAGTGATTTTTGGTCACGATGTCTGTTGCTCCATTGCGGATTTCAATTTTCTGAGAAATGGTGGTATTGAATAGGTTTTCCTGCAGGTCCCACGCCTCTTTGTAGTCGATTAATCCGAGCGGTACGTAATGAACAAGGGGCGACATATTGTTGGTTGAAGTATGGAACAAAATTGTGGCTATAACATCAGATTGTACACAAAGATAAAGAAAGGATGTTGATGCGGAATGCTTGAGTCAATAATTTCAACTTCACTGTTTATGAAGTCTATAGTTTTGATCATGGGAACTTGTTTTTGTCTAGGTACTGGGCATACTTCACTGTTAAAAAGTGTATTTTTGTCAAAACAAATTTCATGAAATCGAAACGCGCATCCGAAACACTTTCCATCACGACGAAAGTTGTATTGCCCAATGACAC
>JBILBT010000182.1:0-6313 GCA_044353545.1 Crocinitomicaceae bacterium
TCATATCACAAACCACATGTAAACTATGTCCTCCGCCCACTGCCCAACCTGGCACAACAGCGATTACCACCTTATTCATGAAACGAATTTGGCGCTGAACATCAAGGATATTGAAACGATTGACACCATCCTCTCCTTTGTACCCTGTTGTAGAGCGCACACGTTGGTCTCCGCCTGAACAAAATGCCCATACCCCATCTTTTGGTGCGGGACCTTCGGCTGAAATCAGCACCACACCAATTTCTTGGTCTTCATGTGCGATGATGAGCGCCTCTTGTAATTCTGAAACCGTTTTTGGGCGAAATGCATTTCTACATTCTGGTCGATTAAATGCGATTCTGGCTACACCATCCGCTTTGCGAAAGGTAATGTCCTCATATTCTTTGATTGTTTCCCAATTCGGATGTGCCATCTCATTCATTTTAGACAAAAGTACTGAATGATTTGTTAAGACGGTGGATTTCTGTAATTACTGACCTACGAAGGTGTAGCGTATGTATCCACTTTGTGATGTACCGGCAGAACTGGAGAAATTGAATCGGGACTTGCGCGCATACTCCGTCGCATAGCGCACCAAACAACCATCTGAAGAACTTTTTGCGGCATCTACACGCGCCTCAATCACATCGCCATTTTGGTTTACCTTAATATAGATTAGCACAGATCCTGACGATTCGCACAAGTAACTTGGCTTTCGGATCCACCATTCGTTGTTTTGATGTGGATTTCGTCCGTCCAATTGCCATTCTGCAGCGACAGAGCCCTTTACCGCAACATCACCGCTGCTTGAAGCTGTATTTTGATTGTTACCTTTGGCCGCATTCGCACGGTCTTTCTTGCGTTGGTCGATTTCTTGTTGAATCTTTTGCCGGTCTTTAGCACCGCCGGCCTCTTCAAACATTTTTCGTTCTTCTTCACGAATTGATTTCTCAATATCTCCAGCAGATTTGTTCGCGTACCATTTATCATCGGATTGGCGTCGCTTGTCATTTACATCACGAGCAACATTCGACATATCTCCTGAATAATCACTCGGAATCAAGATGTTATCTGCATTGAGTTCAACCTCTTCTTTTGGTATATCAATATAAGATCCATCGGTGAATGGCTCAATGGCTTCAAATTTTGTATACGACTCCATCTCAAGGTACATGAATAGTCCTACATACGCAGCAACTGTTGCGATAAGACCGAATTTGAAGCGGTCCAGAAGGTCGAAGAATCTATTCATTACCATCGGCAGGTGTCAATATGCGTTTTTCCGAAATTAAGAAATAATGTACATCGTTATCATTCATAAGAATAAAAAATTCATCAATCCTTTGAGTTATTCGGCGGTATCTCACAGGAACAATTTCCTTTCCCTGATTTGAATAGATCCCAAACAAATCCCCATCGGAAACCAGCAACAAGTCATTCGTTAAACGCGAAACTTCGCTGTAATTAACAGGCATAAGAAAAACTCCTTTGGAATCAATCACACCTTGCTTTCCTGCAATTTCAACAATGGCAATCCCACTTTGGAAACTTTCGGCATAATCGTATGCAGGATTGATCAGTACTTTTCCAGTTAAATCCTTAAAGCCCCAAAGAGATCCTTTCGAAAAAGCTGTCAACGATTTGATCATTCCAATTTGTGTTTGATTAAAACCCAGAACTGTTTTTCCTTGTTCATTTATAGCACCAAATTTACCGTCTTTCATGACAACTGCATAACTTGACCGGAAAGTTCCACGTTTCGAGCAGTTCGGGAAATACTGGTAATTCATTTCAATAACTAGCTTTCCTGCCCCATCTATATACCCGACCTTGTCTTCTATGGATACCAAAGAACGATTGGATGACAATTCTCCGATGATCTCATAAATGGCTGGAACAGCAACTGAGCAGTTCTTTCGCATCAATCCGAAAAGCTCATTTTCCTCAAAAATGAGCAGTGAATCGTTGAAAAAAGATATGTTTGACTTGCATGGTTTAATGATATAATTCCCTTGTTCATCTATAAATGCCTGTTTTCCATCAACATCAACCTTTGCCATTCCCTTTGAAAATGTGTACGCATCGGAATATTGGAATGGGATTTTAAGCGCGCCATCTTTGTCAACATAGCCGTAGAGAGAATCCTTAGCCACCAAGAACAATCCGCTAGATAGCCCCTGAATGTCTGAATATATTGGCTTCAAGATGTAATTACCGATGCGATCAATGACACCATACAAGCCATTTTCCTGCACAATTGCTCGTCCACCTTCAAAATCACTGGCCGATTCAAAGCGAAATGGAATCACAACACTTCCCAGTTTGTCCACATATCCATAACGTTCTTCATTCACGGCAGTGGCCAAGCCTTCATAGAAGAATCCCAACTGATTAAACTTGGTGGCTATCTTCTCAACACCCATTCGGTCCATAAATCCATAAAGGCCGTTTTGTTTGAATGGGAAAAGGCTCGTATTCAACAACTCCTGTTCAAGTTCTAGGGTATTTAAAAATGGATAATCTGGAAAATCTTCTTTAAATTCTGATAGTCGTTGCGACGTGAAGTCGATCATATACAATTGATAGATTTTCTTCCATGCGTCAGTGACATTCTGATTTCCAGTATTATTTTCAACAAAATAGACAAACTCATCAAGTGTTTTTGATCGAGTACTCAATGAATAAACGCTATCCTGAGCGATTGGAGCAAAGGGATTATCGGGGCAACAGGCCAAAAATGCCAAGTAGGAATCAAGCGAATGATTGGCCGTTACTTCCTGATACTTCGCTAGATAATAGTCCTCCAATGCTAAGCTAGAGAAAACGCTCCCCGTATAATTATCTCGGTATCCTTCGAATGCAAATGAACTACCAATAGATTTGGCATCTTGATACGCAAGAGAATCACGGCGATATCTAGCTAACTCCATTTCATTCGCCCAAGAATGATCATCCATAAATTTCTGATAGGCCAATGCAGTATTTTCTTTTTCGGCGCGTTTAAAAAATTCAGTCGCTACAGATTGTCTTAGTTCTAGAACTGAAGAGGCAGAAAATCCATAAACACTCAACTTTTCAAGCTGCTTTTCTTTTACATTTCCCAACGAGGCATGAGATCGAAGGATAAAATAATAGGCACTGTCAATGCTGTGAAATGGATTGTCTTTTCTTAAATAAATGCTTGCTAGGCCATAGGATGCTGGTGATTCTAGTTTTTTTAAAGATTTCTCGAAGTTTTTTTTTGCTTTAAAATAGTCGTAGATTTCTAGCGCTTCGAATCCTTTTTCAATGCGCAATGCCGATGCTTTGTGCTGAAAACAAAAGCATAGGAGGAGCGTTAATAAATGTAAGTGAACGAGTTTCACGAATCAAAGATAGTGATAAGGTCGGTAAATTTAAGGTCAATAATTTTCAAAAAAAAAAGCCCCTTGACAAATCAAGAGGCTCTAAATATGGTGAATGGAATCACTTCATGTGACGACCATAACGGTTTTTGAATTTGTCAATACGACCCGCAGTATCTACGAACTGAACAATTCCAGTGAAAAATGGGTGCGATTTGTGAGAGATATCTAACTTAACTAGTGGGTACTCATTGCCATCTTCCCATGAAATTGTTTCACTTGAAGTAGCACAAGAAGGACAAATAAACGCATATTCGTTTGTCATGTCTTTAAAAACAACCAATCTATAATTGTCTGGGTGAATATCTTTTCTCATTTTCTTTATTTTTTGATTCTAGTCCCGATTCGGGTTTGCAAATTTACATAAACTTTTGAAAAATCAAACGCAAACTCAAATAAAATAATTCAGCATACTTTTCGTTACTTTTGTTTCGAAATCAGAATGAAAAAAGGACTCTTACCCCTCTTATTGTTTTTTGCGCTGCTTGTGCTGTCTACCACTATGCAAAGTTGCAACAAATCTGTGCTACTTTCCAAAAAGAATTTGTCCTTTTCTGTAGATACACTTGTGTTTGACACGGTCTTTACAACAATTGGATCTACAACACAACAATTTAAAATCTACAACAACGACAAGCGCACCATTCATATTGACGAAATTGAATTGATGGGGGGAACAAGTTCTCCCTTTCGCATGAACATTGATGGCGTTCAAGGAATCACGGTGACAGACATCGACATTGAGAGTCAAGATAGTCTTTTTGCTTTTGTTGAAGTGACGCTTGGTGTGAATGGTCAAAACCTTCCTTTAATCCTTGAAGATTCCATACGCTTTCGCACCAATGGCGTGGATCAATATGTAAAACTCGCAGTTTGGGGTCAGGATGCTTACTTTCACTACAAAGATCTCAATGAAGGCACTTGGCCCAATGATAAGCCTCATGTCATTTATGGCTATGCAGCTATTGACTCCGCAAAAACATTGAACATTCAAGCTGGGACAGACATTTACTTGCACAAAAATGCCATCTTGTATGTGTACAAAAGCACCTTGAATATCAACGGAACATTGGGCAATGAAGTCACTCTGCAAGGAGACCGCTTGGAAACACAGTACGATGATGTCTCTGGACAATATTACGGTATATACTTCCAAGAAGCGAGACCATCGACCATTGATTACGCCATCATTAAAAACGGAACCTCAGGCGTTCACCTGTTTTCTGAAGATCCAGGAAATTCAGGTTACACATTAACCATGACCAACACAACCATCAACAATTGTGCGCGTTACGGAACTTTTATTTATTCTGGAGCGAAAGTGAAGGCAGAAAACTGCGTGATTGCGAAGAATGGAAACCATGCCCTACTTGTTTTGGAAGGTGGCGACTTTTTCTTCAACTTCTGTCATTTGTTGGGCTATGGAAATGGCGACGCCTCTACCCCTGCAGTTGGAATCAGTAACTATTACAACGATTATGCGAATGGTGTTACCAACATTGGTTCCATCAATCAGGGACGCATCATCAACAGTGTTATTTGGGGGAATCTATCCAGTGAGATTGTCTTTGACACCATTCCTGATGCCGCGATTAACTTAAGTTTTGACATTCGAAATTGTGTTATCAAACGCGAAATTCCCGGAACGGAAAACTACTATACTGGCATTCAATGGAATTCGAATCCACTATTTACCGACATTGATTTGAATGACTTCACATTCCCCATCAACTCACCGCTAAACAATCAAGGAAATGCTGCCTTTTGGCTTCCAACTGATCTACTGGGTATTTCTAGAAACCCAAGCACCCCTGACATTGGGGCGTTTGAGCTACCTTGATTTAGATTTTAAGAGTCTAAGACGTCAAGAGTTTAAGACGAAGGACTTCTGGACAAGAAGTAACGGACTTGTGGGACAAGTTTCGAACGACGAGTTATGAGTTATGAGGTATGAGGTACGAGTTATCTAGAAAGTTAACATCATTTACCCCAATCTTGTCTTAAAATTTTAACATCCTAAAATCTTAAAGTCCTTTATCCTTCAACACCAACTCTCCCCGCTCAAATTCATAGCGGATTCCTGAGGCATTCGTGATGTGTTCCGTTTCTCCTCCTGGATCAAGAATCAGTGAATCAGCGCGAAAGGTGAAAGTCAATTTATCTTCAGATTCGTGAATGGTTAAAATGTCCACGAGTGGTTTTTCCGGATCGATTCCTTCGATGTTCAAGTATCCTGCAGCAGACATATGTCCATTTTCGATAATGAACACATCACCACCGCAATAGTACTCAAAGCCCATTTGACAGACAACGATGATTTTCGATGAATGGTTTGATTTGAAAAAGTAAGGTTGATAGAGATATAAATCGCCTGAGGCTACAGATGCAAATACGGTTTCATTCTTGGCGTTGAGAAACAACAAGCGATCTCCCCAATCATTCGATGTTGACTCTTCCGTGAGTTCTTTCAAATGATATCCAATAATCACTTTATTTTCAGCAACGGCATACGCTTGTTCCACATGGAATTCCTGCAGTACCAAATCCGCGATGGATTTTGGTTCGTACCGAGTAAAACGGATTACTTTGGTAGGGTTATACACCAAAGTCATTTGTGCATTCTTCTTCGTTTGAGCCCCATCATTTCGCCAAAACACACTGAGCACAGAAGGACACAGGGCCATAAAAAGGAGAACGGTTCTGTGAGGCAACAAAAAAAGCCCCACTTTCGAGGGGCTTTTCAGAATATGTTTGAAACGCTTAAGCATTCGCAGCATTCATGTTATCAAGAACCGACATCACAGATTTCACTGCAACGGCTGACTCATCCAACAATGCTTTTTCGTCTGCATTTAGATCAAGTTCGATGATTTTTTCGATCCCATTTTTACCTAGAACAACTGGTACACCCAGGTAGATGTCTTTCATTC
>JBILBT010000183.1:0-6288 GCA_044353545.1 Crocinitomicaceae bacterium
ATTCGTTTGACCATAACGCTCAGAAATTTTACTAAAAACAAACTCGTTGATGGTGTTGTATTCATTTTCGGTAAACATCACTTCCGTTAACAAGGGATAGCTCGGTTGGTTATCATTGATCGCAAAAAGTTTTTCTCCGATGAGATTTTCATCTTCATCACTTAAGAACGCTTTTGTTTCTATGTAATTGATAATAAAGATGATGTCATACTGCTTTTGAATCTTACCTGCAGATGGATGGAATGTTTTAAGCAGGGTAGAACAGGCAATGTTTTGTCCATCCAGATAGTAGAGGTAGGACAAGGACAAGTGCCAGTAAAAATCGTCGCCATCCAACTCCAGCATACGTTCATTCAATTGAATCAATTGTTTGAGGTAGTCAGGAACTTGATTCTTTAATAGCTTCAATGATTTGATGTTTTCACTCAGGTACTCCTCATCTTCTTCTTGATTTCTTGTCAAGAGAATTTTCTCCAATTTGTTGATTTCATGCGACATGATCATTCGTGCATATTCATGATTCCCAAGTTCTTGAGTAATTTCAGTTAAATCCTCAAGTGCCAAGCTTTTTGTTCTCATGGCATGAATATAATGAAGGGCCATTTTTTCCTCATTTGTTGTACACAGCGATAAAGTACGTTGGAAGTCATAGTCAGATTTCATCTTCATACTCAAATATGAACTACTTCTTTTTTCAGGACAATGAATGTACACCTTGGCGAAATAGTAATTTGCTTCGTAGCCCCTTCCCATTTCAGCCAAAACTCCCGCATAATGTTCCATCGCCCAATAGCTCAGCATCGTTTTACGGGCAGAAAAATTTTGATTGAAAATCTCCGCGAGTTGGTTAAACTGTTTGCTATAGCGATATAGCTTAATGAGCTGAAAAGCAAAACGTTCTTTCAACACTTCATCGGTATTTACTTTCAATTGGTTAAGTGCAACGGTGATAAGTGGAGTGAAATCGGCAAGTACAATTTTACGCGGTTCTTCTTCCCATGGATCGGGCTCATAAGACCTGAGTAATTTTTCCACCTTTAGTGCATAGACGATGAAATCAACAAATTTCTTCTCTTTGTCAGTGCTCTGCAGTGGATGCTGTCGTTTGCTTTTTAGAGAAATAAGTTCTTTTTCCGGAGAAGAAAAGTTAATTTCTGGACGGTAGATAAATTCAACAAGAACCTCAGTACTGTAGGCATTTTCCAAGTATGCAGACCAGCTTTCAGCATTTTGAATCTGTTGCTTCGTTTCATTGTACAAATCAACGTTGTAATACCAAGCGTTGTATTCCTTGTTTTTCTTATTGTAATCGAACATGAGGTCCCGGTCGAAGAGCCTTTCATATTCCATGTAAGGACTCCAGGCACACGAAATAGACTGGAGTGCAACGCTGGCACTAAGGAATAAGAGCGTTAATCTTTGAGAAAAATTTTGCATCATATTGGTTTATATTGTCTTGACTTAAATGGTAAAAAATGACTTGTTGGAAGCTTAGTTTTGTTTTTGACAGTGCTTCTGAGACCTTCATTAACTCTTCAGGGGAGGATTGTTCAAATCGAATTAAATCTCCTTTACACAGGTAGGTTCCCTTGATAAAACAGTTTTTGTTTACTCTAAAAATATTGTGTTCAACCCGTTGAATATCGTGTTTTTTGAGATCCGTTTCATTGATATCGTTTGCAATTAAACTGAGTTTTCCCAAACGGAACACCAATCCCCACTGATAAACAGGTAGCGCTAGATCTAGGCTAAGCGGATACTTGGAACTCTTATTCACGTATTCCTTCAGCACCTTTTCAGAAACGATTGAATTTTCAGTATCGAAAGCATCGATGTCATCCATGTTGTAGCACATTAAGAGGCCTTTTTTAACTGGAGGAATTCCCGTCTTTGTCTGGTATTTCACTTGATGTAAACGCACGGTACAGCAGATGGTTAACGTTGGCACTTGCTTTTGCAGCCTTTTGAGGAATTCGAAGTAATTGTCGCGCGAACCTGCCGTCCAATCGCAATCGATTTGAATTTCTTGAAACGTCAAGGAGTTTTTCTGGGCAATTCGTTGAATCAACTCAGTCATCTTTTTGGAAAGTGCATCCACATCTCGGTCCCCAATAAAAACAGCATTTTGAATAAAAACACAGGGAATAATCTCGGTTTGCGGTGCATCTTGAAACTCAATTTTTGAAACTGGTGCAGCCTGATTGTTTTCATTGACCACCACATCAAAGAATTTCACATAGAGCTTGTTGCTGGAGCAACTTTTTAAGAGCGCTTTTTGTGCGTTGTTCAACTGAAATGACTGCTTCCAATAGTAAAACGCTACGGGAGGGTGAGTCTCTTGATGACATGAATTCAAGAGGTTTCCAACAAGAAAAAGTAAAAATAGGAGGGCGGTTTTTCTCACTCGACCGGTTATTTATGCATGTAGTATTGTATTGTCATTCAGTTGTTTTCGGTAATAAGCTACCTAATAAACTGAAAACTAGCTTAAAGTTAACATTTAATTTGAAGGGTTATGGGAGAAATTCCTCACTCACACACTCACACCCCTTCTTGGTTCATTCTCTTTTGTGTAATTTTCCAAAGTTTAGCAATGGCCGTGCTACGGTTGTTTTCCATCCATTCCCCAATCTGTTTTTCCAAGTTTGGTGGAATAGTTATATTCGAATAATTTACCCACAGTGGCAAAAGGGCAAGAAGAATTCTTTCTTCATCATTTTCTCCCATTTTCGCCAAATTCGGTGTTTTCTCCAGATGGGCTAGAAGCTCATGGGCAGGAACGACGCTCGAAAGTTCTCGGTGTTGCTTAACGTACATGCGTTCGGGTTCCAGGTACCTGTTCAGGCCATAGGCAAAAAAATCGTTCAGTTTTTCTCCCGTTGCATCTTCATAAGACGTAATCTTCTGCAAGTAATAATAACTCTTTTTAATGGGCTCGCCATGACCACAAGTGATGTAATTGAGGGAGCGCCATGCATCATTTTTTGCAAGTTCAAACAACTGTGATCTTCGTCTTTCGGTCAGTTGTTTCTTTTCTCTTTTGCGGCTCGTAACATAGCTTTCGTAGATATGCTCCGTACCAAAATTCATGGCGTATGACAAGAGCTCATTCTCCAAAAGAAGGTCTCCGTATTCATCTTTCCAAGCAAACGAAAAGTCACATATACGTTCCTTGCATTCTTGCAATTCTGTAGGGTAAACATCGGACAAGTATTCACGCAAGGATTCATGAAACAACTGGTAATCGTTCAAATTTTCAGTCAACGGATTTTCAAATAAAAATTCCAAACACCCATACAAGATTATATTCGTCAACGTCGATTCCTTCATGTTCATCCAAGCAGCTGCCATGCGCGGAGAAACATAATCCTTCGCAGCGGACAAATACAATAAGAATGTGATCGAAGAAGGTGTTTCTTCCTCCAGACGCTTTAAGGCTTTCTCGTACAATTCACTCATTTGCAGGGGAAGTCCAAAACTGTCGTTCAGTGCATAGATTCGTTTTTCTAATCCTTGGCAAAGCAGCTTTAGATAAAGCGGATTTCCTTCGCTTTTCAGGAGGACTTGTGAGACGTATAAATCCTCCATTTCATATTTACTGACATGCTCCATCAATACGGCGCGAATGTCAGGTTCTGAAAGACCTCCCAAATCAAACTGATGTTTTGCTTCGCGGTAGAGCTCTTCGTAAAACGTGAACTTGAGGTCCGTCTGTGGACGTGCGCCGTAGATGACTTTTATTTTCTTGGGAAGTAAGCGTGGCAATAGGTTAAGTAGTGGATCATTCGCTTCAATTTCATCCAAGCCATCCACAATGAGCAACAGCTGATCCTCATTGGCTAATTTTTTTCCGATTTCCGTTAAGCGTTTCTCAAAAAGGTCTCTTTTTTCTTGAGGTGTTTTTCCCGCAGCTAAACGCAAATGAAAGAGGTGGTCAAGTCGCTGGTTCACACTGTCAAAAAAGTCCAGTGCGGTATTTTTTGAACCTCGTCGAATGAAATAATCGACCAAATGAACTTTCGCCTGTGGCCAATCATCCCCATTTTCTAAGACTTCCCGCACCTCAGGGTTGTACCTTAAAATTTGAGCACTTCTTGCCAATAAGGCACTTTTTCCAACACCAGGAGGACCCCAAATGCAAAGGAATTGATTGTCTTCGGTGTTTAAAAAAGATGCAATCTGAGCCAATTCGTGTTTTCGGCCTTTGAAAACCTCAGTCAACAAATCGATCTGCTGCTTGAAGGGATCCAATTCAACATTCCCAATGTTTTTCCATTCGTGAATGGGGATGTACGACAACAATTCGGTTTTCAAGTCGATATCCTTGAAATGCTCTGCGTGCGGATAATTGAGATAGTTCGCATGTTTTTCCTTGAGATCATTGTAAAAGAAAAAGTCCAATGTGCTTTCCGACTTTTTAAAACACAACAAAGGAAAGACATCAATAAGTGCTTCTTCCGATTTCAGCCAAATATGTCCCGGTTGCATGGACAAGGTAGCTGTGTACGGCTCCAATGTATCGCTGTGAACGGTATAAAAATCTTTTTGTGCATCGCAGATGATGATATCCACAGTTTGAAGTGATTTCGCCAAAAGCAAAAGTTCTTTAACACGTGGCCAATAGAGCGCAAGGTGCTTGCGGCAATCTGTATCGTTCGGCGTTGCCCCATGCGCGTAGTCATTCCGAAAGGTTATCAGATTTTTCTCCCCGTCAAAGGCTTTACGTATTTTGCTCTTGTCGCCGATCAATTCATTTTCGGCACCTGTGAATAAGTGTGGAACGTTGAGTTCCTGTAAGATTTTAGTGATGTCTCTAGCAAACATCCACCAGATTCCTAAGCTCGGCGTTTTAAGCCCAGCAGAAAGCATCACTTTTACTTTCGTCAATGCGGCTTCATCCAGTTTCGATGTACTGTCCATCTTTTCCTGAATCGCAGCCAAGAAGGTACTCATCGTTCCCACTGTATATAGCTTGCAGAACACTTCGATCAAGTCAATCAAGCGATGTACCTGACGAAAGGGCTGATTCGGATCCTCTTGTTTGAACGAATGGTAGGCATCAAACAGAGGTCTAGGCAATTTATCTTCTTCCGTTTTTTCTAAAAAATCCATAGGTTCAATTTTTAAGGGCAAGCGTAATTTCATTAACCTCTTCCATTTCGATTAGCCCTTGTTCGAGTAGGTCCAGCACAAAAGCATCGGTCGATTCAATGGCTTCATTCTTGCTTTTTCCAAGCAGATTATCTTTGTATTTCTGCAGGGCGCGCGGTTTTACGAAGTCATTCAAGCCAGGATGTTCACAGAGTAAAAGAAAAGCAGCTGTCGATGTGCCGTTCGTATCTACAGGGGTGACAAACAGTTTTTGAATGGCTTCCGCGACCTTCCCACTTTTGTCTTGTTCAATCAAGCTACTTAAGCAGTGTTCCAATTCTTCAGGAGTGTTTTGCAGGTGCAAGAACAGCTGGTAGATGCCTTGAGGATGAGCGAGTACCGATTCTGAATGCAACAAGGTTTTTGCGGTTTGCACGACGATGCTGTTTTGGTGAATCTCATCCAAAAGGAAAGCCGCATCGACCGGGTACACTGAGGCCATGGAAAGAGAAAGAGCAGCCAGTGCCTCATCTTTTTCTTCTTGGATGCCCATTTGCGCCAACAGATTTTTCGCTTTTGAAAATTGCTGCTTCGCTCCGTAAAAGCCGACCAATTTTGTCAACACCCGTTCGCGCCAGAGGGGCATTTTCTCATCGGTCGCTTTGATAAGCCATTGTTCAACCTTGCTTTGTTCCTGTATGGAGGCATAGTAAACCGCTGCCGAAGGTGCGATTTGTCTTTCCAAATGTGGAAATTCTGCCAAAAGTGCCAGTTGTTCGCCAACCCAAGCAGTGTTTTCCTTTTCATTTTCGGGGTTGTTGTCAACCAAGTCAGCGCAGGCGAGTACAACGGGGCCTAGTAGCACAAAAGTTTCCTTTTCCAGATTAAGTTCATTGGTCACGAAAGACAAACAGTCGCTTGCTTCACGATAGGGAAGTGCGGTAACCATTGCGCACCATTTCTCCCAGATAAAGGGTTCTAAATCATTTTGAGTTTCCGATTGAAGCCCTCGGGCACGCATGTTTTGGGCAACATCTTGCAATACTTTAACCTGATTCAGCTTTGGTAATAGGTTCACGCATGAGAGCAGCAGAGATGCATAGAGATTTGCATCTTTACAAAGTAACAATTCACTGTTCCAATTCTTGATATTTTTTTCAATAAACGGCACATCTTCCCGATTGAGCGCACTTTGCA
>JBILBT010000024.1:0-19286 GCA_044353545.1 Crocinitomicaceae bacterium
CGATTGAATCTACTCGCAGTGAAAAATTTCATCGCACTGCTGATAAATCATTTCATGTAAAATAAGTTGTGCCGCTAAAGCCAATTGCGTGTAATTCTGCGAATTGTTTCCAAATCCAGCCGCAGAGGTTTGCCACATGGCTTTAATCAATTCTTGTCCGCTTTCTTTTGGGTTAATCGCATTCACCACAGCAGCTACATTCATCGCACCTGCATGATACACATGAAGAACGAACAGACGAAACCACAAATCAGATTCGTGATAACTTAAATTGTGGCTATTCAAAATCTTCTTTGCTTCGGGTATGCACACACGGTGAATCAATCGGGAGGCACCATACGCGGATCGATCGAAATCTTTACGTTCGTCGATGCTTCCGCTAACAGTAAGTCCTTGGGCACGCGCAACACCTGGCATCAACTGAAAAGCGCCATAAGCTCCAGACACTGACTTTTTCAGTTGTCCTGGACTTTCAATCAACAAGATGGCTTGCGCATACCACGGATCAACACCATGCTTCTCGAAGGCGGCCACACCTTTTGAAAGACTTGGATACACCGCGTTGAACTTGTAAAAATCATTCTTCCCAAAGGTCACATTGATTTTTTCATCTGCCGGTAGGGTATACAAGCGACGAAGACTGTCTTTAAACGCATCTTTTTGAATTTCGGTTTGTGCCGACCAATCGCGAAAGGACATTTTAAGCAGTACTTGACGGTTTTGAGCCACATTGATCAAGCAAGAATCTGGTGAGAGCAACATGATTTTTTTCCAAAACTCTGGTTGAGGAAGTTCATCCCAACGGTCGTAAAAAATTGGATCTGCATCCATAATGGCATGAAGTCCAGCGGATGACAATACTTCAACCTTTTCGTGTTCTCGGTCAATGCTTGGTTGACAAAACGCAAATAAGGGTAAGACAGCAAGGGAGAGTAAAATGGAGAGTCGCATGTAAATCTAAACAGTACATCAATATACGACAGATTGCGCTGAAAATGACCCAAAAACTCAAAAATTATCAATTTCGTTGGTCAAAACCGATGAAACATCACGATATTTGTCTATGCGCATTCTCGGACGTATTTTTTCTGTTCCACTGATTTTCCTCGTGAAGATCTACCAATGGGTCATTTCCCCTTTATTTCCACCTGCATGCCGCTACACGCCAACGTGTTCACAATACATGTTGGATGCACTGCGCATTTGGGGACCATTTAAAGGGGCTTGGTTGGGAATCAAACGAATTGCTTCATGTCGCCCTGGTGGGGGCCATGGTCACGATCCTGTTCCCACACGCGACTGATTCTCCAAGATCACTTTGTGTCGAACTCCACCGCGTATCATTTCGTACACAAACACCACGAGAACAGGTACATACTCAAGCCATAAAATCAGATCATTGCTCGAGGCGCTGTTTCCATTCGTGTAAAAGGTATAGGACAAGAACACTGTGCATGACCATACCAACGGGAAGAGATAGTTTGTATACATGGAAAGCATGAGCAAGGGAAGAATGTACCACGGATGAATGGTGCTGCTCAAAAGCAAATACATAAAGTAGGCAATCGTCATTCGTTTAAATAGCGCTTCTAATGTTTTAAATTCTCCATACAAGGCCAACACGACGATAAACTGAATCGCAATGCGCGCAAGACGGGGACCGTAAAACAATGTCGCGTTCCACCCCAATTTCCAATAGCCGTATTCGAGGTAGTAGTAAAGGATAAATGAATTGAATTCAAAGACCTTAAAATAGAGCCCAAGGCTTTGCCAGAAATGGCCATAGTTGGAAAGATCAATCCAGGGAAGAAATAACATTAGGACGGCAAGGCCAACAATGGTATAGATGGTCAATGCTTTTTTCCAACCATAAAATCGCCAAAAGAAGGGTAATAATAAAAGTGGAACTAACTTAATTTGAACTGCCGCAGCAAAAAAAAGCGATCCTAAAGCAAGTTGCTGAGTCAATAAAAAACAAAATGCAATCAGGAGCAAGGCAATCATCATTCCTTCGAAATGTAGGTTGAAGTATACCTCAGTAATGAACAAAGGATTTAAAAAGAGAAGCCAAATTGAAGTGCCTAGAACTTGGTTTTGCTTAGAGAATTTAATGGTGAAGTAAATGGCAGTTGCAAGTATCCCAATAAACAAGAGACGCAAGACAATAATTCCTCCCAATGAGGATTCACTGAAAAATGCAGCCAGCGCAAAGAATACTTGCGTGAGTGGCGGATAGCAACTGTAATTGTTTTGGGAAAGTTCTCCCATGTTGGCATACAATTGATGCAAATAGCTGCTTTGCGTATACTCCGAACGCCGAAGCAATTCAGCGGGCAAATGGTTGTAGGGATTCACACCGCGAATTGTCCATTCTCCATCCCACAAAAAACGGCTGTAATCATTGGACAATTCAGGCATGAAAAACAATCCCCCAAGCGCTATAATCCCCAACAAAATGAGGAGTTCCTTGGTGCTTTTGTGGTTTTGGATTACTCCGATAAATGCAGTAAAAGAAAGAAGATAAACCGAGAATAACACCCAATGGTGCTGGCGGTCAATGAAACCTAAGCTGAGTAGTGTAAGGACAAAAAGAAAGGCGGAACACTTAAATTTCCACCTTACTTCAAATCTTTTGATCATGCGCACTGTTATTGTGCGCTTACACGGTTTTCTTTCAGCGTAGAGAAGAAAATAACACCATATCCACAAGCTAACATCAAGTGGAAAGGTAACATACCAAAGTCACCGTAAACAGCACGAACTACAGCAGTGTATCCAAACACCACCATTAAGATTCCTTCCAAGATGTTGATGATGGACAAGCTTTTCTTATCGTATTTATTTCCTTTGAATTCACTCTTTACTGATACGTTAAATTTCGGTGTACGAACAAATGAACTTTTGATTCCTAAATACCCTTCAATCACTGCTACGGTGTTGCTCAATGACAAGCCCATAGATACCACCAAGAATTGGAAGAAGCGACCCACGAAACGGATAAATGAATTGAACTTACGCTCTGTTTTGTCGCGGTAGGAGTTCCAGTAATAGTACATCAAGAAAATGGTACTAATGATGAAGAAGGCCATGTACTGAAGGATGAAATTCAAATCAGAGAAACTATCCTTGATGTGCAACACGACTAAACTCAATAATGAAACTACGAGGATGAACATGAAGACGGATGAGTTGAACAAGTGCGATAAACCATGCACACGATCCGAAAATTTCACATGCTTCGCTGTCAAAAGTCGTTTCCACATTTTCACGAAGCATTCTGCTCCACCTTTCATCCAACGGTGCTGCTGGCTTTTCAAAGCCGACATGGTAATAGGCAACTCTGCCGGAGCAATTACATCTTCCAAGTAGCGGAATTTCCACCCTTTGATTTGTGCACGGTAACTCAAGTCAAGGTCTTCGGTTAGTGTGTCGTGTTCCCAACCACCAGCGTCTTCGATGCATTTCTTTCTCCAGATACCTCCGGTACCGTTGAAGTTGATGTAGTGACCAGCGGAGCTTCTTCCTCCTTGTTCTATGGCGAAGTGTCCATTCAACCCAAAAGCTTGAAGTTCTGTGAGTATCGAATACGTCTTGTTGATATGTCCCCAACGTGTTTGAACAACACCAATATTGTCCGTGTCGAATGAAGGCATCGTGCGGATCAAGAAATCAGGGTCTGGAATAAAGTCAGCATCGAAAATCGCAATGAAATCTCCTTCAACTCGGTCCATCGCGGCATCCAAGGCACCTGCTTTGTAACCAGTACGGTCAACGCGGTGAATGTGTTGAATGTTTACACCACGTGCTGCAACTTCGGCCACTTTCTTGGCAATCACGTCTTTGGTTTCATCTGTTGAATCGTCCAAGACTTGAATTTGAAGCTTGTCCGCTGGGTATTGGAACTGAGCAATGGTTTCAATGATGCGCTCTGCCACGTACAGTTCATTGTACATTGGAAGTTGGATCGTTACTTTCGGTGTTGTAGCTGGGTCGTAAACAGGCTTCGGCGCTTCGTTCTTTTTCTTCTTGTTGCGCACATAGGCAACGGCCAATGACAGCTGCAAACAGCTGTAGAAGAATACAAGCACCAAGCACAATCCGTAAATCACCATAACGATTTTCGCCAAAAGGTGAGACCAGTAGTGCTCTTTAATGAAGTATTTTCCGTTGGCCAATTTCACCTTGCGGTCTCCCCAGTTGAACAACCAAGAAACTTTCAATGACACAGGAATTGGCGTGCCATACGTAAACACCTTTAAATGTTTTTCGGTAAGTTCCGTGGTGAATGTTTGATCAGTGTAGTCTTCGTCGACAACATGGAACGCATACGATCCCAAAGGAACATTTTTTATTTTGAAAACACCGTTTTCATTTGATTCAGCGGCGTAAACTTTTCCTGTTTTCTTGTTCTTGAGCGTTACTTCCACCTCGTCAGCGATGCGATCTGTGCGCTGGTCGATTAATTTTCCAGTGACAAGCTTACATTTCTGTACAGTATCTTTTGGAGCGGCATTGACTATTCCAGTCAGTAGTAGTGTGCAAACCAATAAAAGTATCCTCATGTTACAGTGAATTGGGATTGTATTGTTAATAGGCGCATAAAATTAGCTAAAATCGGTATTTAAACACTGCCCAAATGATTTTTATTCCTGCGAGCACCGTTCCTTTGACTGTTCCGGACACTTTTGATACCCCAATTCGCTTCCGGTAACTGACTGGTATTTCGCAAAATCGGAGTTTCTTTTTAGCGGCTTTGATCTGCATTTCTATGGTCCATCCGTAGGTTTTGTCACTCATTTTGAGTGCATTAAGCGCGTCGGTGCGGATGGCGCGGAATGGTCCTAAATCGCTGAATTTCGCGCCGTAAAAAACACGAATCATTCGAGTAGCAAGCCAATTCCCAAATACCTGTTGTGGGGTCAATGAACCACGTTCTCGTTCACCTAAAACTCGGGATCCAAGCACGAAATCCATTTTTCCTTCAAGGATTGGATCAATCAAGAGGGACATCTCACTCGGATAATCAGAGAAATCTCCATCCATAAAAACCAAGAGGTCAGCACCGTCTTTTTGCGCATATTCAATTCCTTTTAAACAGGCCCAGCCATAGCCTTTTTTAGATTCGTCTAAAACGATAGCTCCAGCGCTTGTAGCTTCTTCAACGGTGTTGTCTGTCGAACCATTGTTGATAACGATGACACTTGCTTTCAAGTCCTTTGGAATCGCGCTAACAACTTTGGCTATCGACGGTGCTTCGTTGTAGGCAGGAATGATGATAGCTACTTTCATCTTTTAATTTTTGCTTTCATCGACGAAGGCTTTCGGATGGATAGTCCAGTCGTAGCTTGAATAGGATAGTTTTGGTGCGGCTGCCAATGGAACGATGCCGTATTTTTTGTGAAGATCAATTATGCCAATGGTGCCATTGAAATCTTCAGCATACCAAACGAAAAGTTCATCAACTGTTAAGGTATTGGTCAGCACAGAAAAACTTGAATTGTTTTGGAGAAATGCCCGTGTGGCTTGTTCAAGTTCTTGTTGAACAGTTTTTGGAGAATAGATACGAATTGGAGGGCAAGAGTTTGCACCACAATTTAAGGCGAAATGTACTTTCGGATTAAAGGATGTGCTCCGAATTTTCTGAATAACGCGTGTTTTCCCGGTAGATTTTCGACCTACTATTCCGAGCTCGATGTCATTTAGACTGAATGTTTCTCCGGCAATTTTTATCCAACGTGCATTGAAAAAACGATCCTTGTCGGCATAGTTGTCCAATCCCTTTTGAAGTTGAACTTGCACAGAAGAATTGTAGATATTAAGCCAGAAGGACAAATGCGCATTCTTGTCTGAAGTCAACTCAACGAGTGAATTCATCGAACAATGCTTCAAGGAGTCCTGAAAGGAGGAGCTGTTTTCGTTCTGCTGAATGGAACGTAAATAGGCTTCCGAAAAATTACTTAGGTTCTTGGGCTCCTGAGTGTTCTGTTCAGAGCAAGAATAGGACAAAAGCGCAACTAAAAAGAAATACCACGAATGCATGGAAATGTTCCAAACCATCGAGGCACACCTCTTTATTTCCACACACCCATTTTATTGAACTTCTCGATACGTTCGTTGATGCGCTGATCTTCGACTTTGCCATCGAGTTCTTCAATGTACTTTTTAATGGCATCTTTCACCGTAGAAAAGATTTTTTCATGGTTGCGGTGCGCTCCATTGATTGGCTCTTTGATGACATCATCCACTAAGCCGTTTTTCAACATGTCTTCAGAAGTCAGTTTCAAGGCATCGGCAGCACGCTCTTTATAGTCCCAAGATCTCCAAAGAATGGAAGAACACGATTCAGGTGAAATCACAGAATACCACGTATTTTCAAGCATTACCACTTTATCGCCAACGCCAATTCCTAAGGCTCCACCAGAAGCACCTTCACCAATAATGATGCAGATTACAGGTACTTTCAAACGCATCATTTCGTAGATGTTGCGTGCAATAGCTTCTCCTTGACCGCGCTCCTCAGCTTCCAAACCAGGATATGCTCCCGGCGTGTCAATGAAGGTGACAATTGGCTTATTGAACTTCTCCGCCATTTTCATGAGACGAAGTGCTTTTCTATATCCTTCCGGATTTGGCATACCGAAATTGCGGTATTGACGCATCTTGGTGTTGATTCCTTTTTGTTGACCAATGAACATGACAGATTGCCCGTCGATCAATCCGAAACCACCAATCATCGCTTTGTCATCTTTTACACTTCGGTCACCGTGAAGTTCCTGAAACGTATTGTCTGTGATGGCGTTAATGTATGCGAGTGTATAAGGGCGGTCTGGGTGACGCGACAATTGAACGCGTTGCCAAGGTGTGAGTCCCGAAAAAATTTCTTTCGTTTTTTCAGAAAGCTTTCCTTCCAATTCATTGATTTTATCGGACATGTCAACCTCAGTTGTAGCGCCGATTTCCTTTGTATGCTCGATTTGTTCCTCGAGCGCTTTCAATGGTTCTTCAAAATCCAGGTATACTGACATTTTTCTTCGATTTAAGCCGTCAAATGTACGAATTTTTGATCAGTTCTTCTACTTTTGCGCTATGATATTATTTCCTCCCGCAAAGATCAATCTCGGACTCCATGTCTTGCGCAAGCGGGAGGATGGCTATCACGACCTCGATACCTGTATGGTGCCGATACCTTTGTGCGATGTGCTCGAAATCCTTCCCTCGGAACAGTTTGAATACCATCAAACGGGTCTGGTTATTCCGGGTTCTGCAGACGACAATCTTTGTGTAAAGGCCTACAACCTTTTGAAAGCGCATTACAATTTGCCTCAGGTTTACATGCACTTGCGCAAGGAAATCCCTATGGGTGCAGGACTTGGCGGTGGTTCAGCAGATGCGGCGTATGTATTGACGGGATTGAACACGCTTTTCGAATTGAACCTTTCGAGTTCAAAATTGGAAGCATTTGCTGCGCAGCTTGGCAGTGATTGCCCATTTTTCGTGAAGAATGAGGCGCAAATCGCTCGTGGACGGGGAGAGATTTTATCACCATGCGCACTCGATTTGAAAGGAATGTACCTGAAAATCATCAACCCAGGAATTCACGTTGGGACGAAAGAAGCGTATGCAGGTGTTTTGCCAAATGCTGAAGGCCCTTCTGTTTCATCCCTGATTGAAGCGCCCATTGAATCTTGGAAAAATCAGTTGAAGAATGACTTCGAAGTTTCGGTATTTTCAAGTCATTCAATTCTTAAGGAAATAAAAGAAAAACTCTACGCTGAGGGAGCGATTTATGCGGCCATGTCGGGCAGTGGATCCACCATGTTTGGCATTTTCAAAGAGAAGACAACTTTGTCATTTCAGACCAATAGCGCTTGGATGGAGCGGGTGCTGGAATTTGAGTGAAGTAGAGGAAGCTTAGCTCTTTAATCCTTCGCGTAATCATCCAATGTTGAAGGGGAAGGATTTAATTTTTTGACGCTTCCTTCGTAAAAAATAATGTGGTCCCAAAGTCCAAAGGCTTTTACAGTCATTTTGATGTTCTCGTTTCGGTAATACACATCATAGGTGCTGAATAAGACAAAATCCTTTCTTTCAATAAACGGTTCGATGTATTCGCCAATCAGGGAAGTTGATATTTCAGCAGTTCCATTGGCCTCGGCCCGATTCATTCCCAATTTCGTAAGTGAATATTGCTTGATAGATTCTCTAATGAAGTCTTCCTTTTCTGGATTCTTCTGGATGAGGAAAAAGACCAGAATACACCCAAGGATTAAAAAGAAAAATTTTAACATAATGAACTAAAGCTAATTATTTATATTTTAATCAAATATACATATTCCAATGAATATCAAGAGTTTTTGTATAATTTACGTATGCATGTGAAATGCTTTATTAACCAAATAGCTATCAAAAGGGTCACCGCTTTGGTAATGGAAAATGAAATAAGGAAAGGTTGAGTTAGTTTTTCCAAAATTCAATGCAAAATAAACTGGGAGTTTTGCATCTGTATTGACATCGTCATCCTCAAAACACAATTTGTAATAGGTTATCTTCAATCATCTAGGATTTGATGCCTATTTTTCAAATGAAGGAATGTCAAAACGATAAATTTATTCCAAATTGAACCTATTTAAATAAGATTCTACCTCTTCACAATCCTTTTCGCGCTTCGATTTCCTACTTGGTCCTCAACCATAAGTAAATACATTCCAGCAGCATGCCCACTAATGTCAATGTCCTTATTTAAGGTAAACTGTTCGTCGATGAGAATGGTTTTTCCAAACAAGTCGCTCAGCACGAAGCGGAAGGTACTTGATGAACTTACCACATGAAAGAGTCCAGTGCTTGGATTTGGATACACATTCAAGTCGAAGTTTTTGATCGCCTCGTCTATACCAGCCGTACTTCCCGGCTTGACTTCCAAATGGGTAATTCCACCCAAATCCTGTCCGATGAATAAATCCAAGAAACCGTCGCTGTCGATGTCATTTACCCAAAAGGAACTGTAGGCGCCAGCGTCAATGTCTAAGAAGTTGTCGGAATACAAGGAGAAGGTATCACCCGATACGAGGTGTCCGTCTATGTCGGTATAATAATGCAATTTTCCATCAATACTGCCTAAAAACAGGTAGGTGGTGTCGTTGTGACGGAAGAAATGTGGGCTTGCATAACCGTCAGGAGTAGTGGTCGCGATGTCAATATTTCCGAGGGTGTCATTTTCAAGGGTGAACGAAGGAACCGTGCTTGAACCGGTGTTGCGGTAGTAGGCCAATTCGCCTGTTTTCTTGCCGATGATGAGGTCCAGCAATCCGTCTTTGTCCAAGTCGAAAAGTTGAGGAGTGGCATAGGAACCCGTGCTGATGATTGCACCTGTGTTGTCACTCATGTTAATAACTGGATTGGCGAAGGAAATGCCTGGTGCGACGCTGGTATTGGCGTAGTAAGAAAGTCCTCCATTTTCCAGACTTAAGATCATGTCTTTGTCGCCATCACCGTCCAAATCACCAAAAGTTGGGACCTTCCGAAGGCCAATTTGTAGGGTGCTTAAATTCAATAGATCATTGTCGATGAAAGTGAAAAAGGGTTGAGTCGCTGTGCCGGTGTTTTTATAGAAGGAAATCCCACATTCTTTGTCCAGAATAGGCTTATAGCGGTAGAATGAAGTCACGAACATGTCCTCAAGCCCATCGTTGTTGAAGTCCATGAACACAGGGATGCTGCCTGTTCCGTGATCCATCATTTCACCTTGCAGAAAATCATTTTCTTGGTACACAAAGGTCGGGATAGCATTGGTGCCAAGGTTTTTGTAGCGCAAGACGCACGATTCATTTTGAGATATATTCTTGGCATTGGGTGCAGCAATCAAGTCTTTTTTCTGGTCGAAATCTACATCCACCCAAAAGGCGGCAGGAAACAATTGAATGTTCACCGGCAGTGAATTGCTTGGAAAGGAATTATCCTGACTAATCATTGCGGAATTGGTGTTGACATCGGTTCCACTGTTCATCAATAAGCTCATCGATGAATAAGCCACATCGCCCAATATCAAATCTTTAACCCCTGAATTGTCCATGTCGATGGCTAAAACGGTCGATCCTGAGTGCTTGGGATAACTTTCTGAGGGTTTGGATTTTAGGTCAAGAGGGTGGGAAGGATATTCGGGATTGGGAACATTGGACACACATGGTCCGGTATTGTCGTTGAGGTAAAGCACACTTGTGGTGATGTCTTCACGGAATTTCCCCCAGCATTCATTTTTCAAGACAAATTCTAGGGAATCAGGGGTTCCATAGGTTTCCATGCTGATGTTCTTGTGGTACTGCATGTGCTGTCCGCCAATGTGAAAGGTGAGCACATCAATATCCCCATCGTTGTCGACATCAACAATGGCAGGGATATCAGCCGAACTGACATACAGGTTCAGACTCGCTCCCGAATAATCGGAATACAATAAATTTTTTGCGACTTCCCACTGGTTGCCATTGACTGCATTGCCTGTATTTCGGTATACTTTGATCCCGCCGACACCATAAACGAATAAATCTTTTGCGCCATCTGCATTGTAATCAACAGCTGTGGCCCGATAGCGCAGGTCTGAAGGAAACAGATTTTTTCCCCGATAAAGGTATTTGTAATAAGGTCCAGCGCCATCGTTTTCTTGGGTGAAAATCCGAATGTTGTCGCTGCTGCGGTCGAACACAAACAAGTCCAGATCTCCGTCAAAATCAATGTCCATATCGGAAAATTGGGCATAATTCAAACCTCCCACCCAGGCATGTGCTAGCGTGTCTGTGCCGATGCGCACTCCAATGGAATCGTCGTATTCAAAATTGAATTGCCCGAAACCAATCCATGGACAGAGCATTGTGGCGAAAAGAAATATGGTGATGTGCCGCATAATATGATTCGCTTTGAGTTATTTTTGTTCGAATTTCTCAAAAAAGAAATCGTTTACCAAATTAGTTAAAACACGATGAAAAAAAGTACTTTTTCGCTTAAAATAATACTGATTACCGCGCTAATGTCTTTTGGATTTGGCTTCGCACAGGACAGTGTTTCCGTATTGTTTATCGGCAACAGTTATACCTACGTGAATGATTTACCTTCTGTCTTTTCGCAATTGACCACATCACTTGGCGATGAAGCAACGGTGGATTCAAAGACCAATGGTGGGTTTACCTTTCAAAATCAGTTGTCTGATCCACTGACCATGACAAAAATCCATGCAAAAACTTGGGATTATGTGGTGCTTCAAGGACAGAGCCAAGAACCATCGTTTCCCTTTGATCAGGTCAATACGCAAACCTTACCACCGGCTGTATCCTTGGCAGATAGTGTTTATGCGAATGGGTTTTGTTCGCAAGCCATGTACTTTATGACCTGGGGACGTCAAGTGGGGGATCCGCAATGGGATTCGATCAACACCTTTTACAAAATGAACAACCGCTTGCGCAATGCATACGTGCGCATCGCGGATTCGGCGAATGCAAGTGTTGCACCTGTGGGTGTGGCTTGGAAGTACATCATCGATAACCATCCCACTATTAATTTGTATTCACCTGATGGCTCTCACCCAAGTTTGGCGGGAACTTACCTCTCAGCGTGTACCTTTTATGCCAGCGTTTACCGGAAAAATTCTTCGGGAGCACCTTATACCGCAGGCTTGGATCCAACCGTTGCAGGGTATTTGCAGAATGCCGCCGATCTTGCCGTGCTGGATAGCCTTGATACTTGGTCTTTAAAAGGCAAAGCAGAACTCACCGTGGCTGATTTTTTAGCGACGGTAGTTGGTCAAACCGTGCAATTGACGAATGCCAGCACACATGCACAAGGGTATATGTGGAACTTTGGCGATGGGATGTCAAGTTCCTTAATCAATCCATCTCACGGGTATACTTCAGCTGGAACTTATCCGATTGAACTCATCGCGTTGAGCGAATGTGGAAATGATACAACGGTGCAACAAATCACCATTCAAAGTACGGGCATCATCGAAGGAGATGGGACAGCATTCACAGTTAAAACCCTCGGAAATGGAAACTTCGAACTTGACTTTATCGAGACACCAGCTGTGCTGACAGTGCGTGACATGAAAGGATCAATTGTAATGACTTTTCACCCCGAAAATCAATCCCTGCACATTGATTTATCGACAGCTGCGGAAGGAATTTATCAAGTTCTGTGGGAAAGTCAAGCAGGCAAAAACCGCTATGCGCTTCCTGTATTGAAATGACCTTAAATGAAAGTGAAATAGTCTTCGTTTGACTTACGCACTTTTTTCAAGTGTTGGTATCCATCTTCTTCGGAGCGGTATCCCACGGGGCACACCACAGTGGCTACCAAGTTTTTATCTGAAAGGTGCAGTATTTCATCATACCCTTTTGGATTGAATCCCTCCATCGGAGTCGCATCAATTTTTAGGCGGGCACAGGCACTCAACAATTGTCCTAGCACGATATACGTTTGGTTGGATGTCCATTGGTGAATGGCTTCCGGTGATTTATTGCCGACGTAATTCCCAATTGATTCCACCATTTTTCCAACGCGTTCTTCACCCATTTCGCGGGCTTCATCGGTGCGTTGTACATGATGTTGGATGTAGTTTTCATCCAATGAGGTATATGAACACAAGACGATGAGGTGAGAGGCATCCTTCACTTGCTGTTGGTTATAGGAATAAGCGGTCAATTGTTCTCGAATCTCAGGATCGTTCACCACCAATACATGCGTCGTTTGCAATCCCATCGACGATGGCGACATGCGCATTACCTCAAGAAGCGTCTCGAAGTCTTGGTCATTGATTTTTTTGCTAGCATCAAATTTTTTCGTTGCGTAGCGCCAGTTCAGGTCGTTGAGAATATCGTTGTTCATTGGATTTTTTCTATGTACGTCAAAGGTCAACAAACAAATCGGAATGTTGTTCAGTAAAAAATGCTTGGCCGCAAGCTTAGACAAGCTTGAATGGAAAATTACCGAAAAAGAAAATAAATAAGCAGCACATAGATACAAATAGGGACAACAAGACAAATCCAAACAGACGAGGCTACATAAGAACTTCCAAATCGATTGAAATACAACAGGAATTGAACAGATTTGCGATACAAACTTGTCGAAAAGGGTTTAAAATCAGAACATCCAGTAAAAAATCCGATGCAGAAGAATGCAAATGACAGTTTTAGGAAATGAAATTGAAAAAGTGCATCAAGCAATACGAGCCACGAGAAAGGAACGACAAAAAAGTAGACGATGATATTGATTTCATGATAACTCAGTTTAAACATCCTTGCAAGTTTCAAAAGCTGTATCACCTCCCATTGGAAAATTCGCTCGATGAGTGTTTCATTGGAATCGGGTGATCTTTTCACTGGCCCATATTTATTTTTGAGCCCCATGCTGGTCAATCCAATAACAATCAAAAGAAAAGCACCAATAGAAATGCCGGTCCAAATAACAAAGTAACTTAGGATAGACCAAAAACTCATAGGCTTAGACTTAAATTATACACAGAATACAATTTCAAATGTGTTGTATTGGCGCTATTTTGAGACGAGTTAGCAGTCGTAACGTTGCTTGTTCTTTTTTGGTTTTAAGATTGATAAACAGTTGATTTGGGAAAGAGACAAAGGGCACTTTTTCGCTATATGAGCTTCGAATAACAAAATAATGTTCAGAAAGCTCAATAAAAAAAGCCCACGTTGGGGCTTAAGATATAACAAGATGGAGATAGCCGCGGCGACTTACCGCTGTTTCATCTCCTCCAACTCCTTCTTCAAGCGTTCTACCTCCGTATTCAATTCCTTGATGGCTTCAATCATCACAGGCAGCAACTGTATGTAATCGACGGTTTTGTATATTGTCTCGTCGCCTTGGTTGATGAAAAGTGCTTTCTCCTTGATGAGCTCAGGGAATACCAGCTCTACATCTTGGGCAATTACTCCAAATTGTTCGCGCTGTTGTGTGCTCTTTTCACCGTTTGGAAGTGTTGTTGGGGTCGTAATGGTATAATGCGTTCCTTGTATCAAACTCAATTGGGACAAGGCATTTTTGATCGGAACAATGTTCGATTTTAATCGACGGTCGGAAGCATTTACCCAGCCCCCAATGGCATATCCCGTTCCATCAACTCCAACGTCAGCCGTGAAGTAGCCCGACCATCCCGTTGCAGTATTGGTGGTTTGTCCATAGACACCATTGAACCCAACACCATAGGTGCCGATACCCAAACCTGTTGTGCCTGAATTGCTGCCGTATAGTCCATAACCTGCTCCATAAGTGGATTGTCCTACTGTACCGTTGAATCCAACTCCTAAAACACCGTAACCACCCGCAGTTCTAAGGTTTGATCCATACACACCTGCAGCACCTGTTGCTGTTGCTGGTATTTGGCCGCTTACACCATATCCAGCACCGGAATTGTTCCCTAGAATGGCAGAGTTGTTGGCGCCCGAACTGTTGGTGTTGGCCTGAATGGCTGCAAAGCTATTTCCTGTATTTGTGCTTTCTGCGCGAAATCCTACACCGACACCACTTACGTTCGCAAGTACAGCGGTTGAATTTGCCACTGAAGAGTTCACTTCAAGCCCAGTGGTAGTTGTTCCAGCGTTGTTGATTTGCACTGCTCCAGCGTCTGTCGAAATGCTGCGCCCAAGTCCTGCTCCGCCTTGGTCATAGGCTTGGTCAAGGGTGTTGGCAGACCCGCCGCCACCTCCGTTACCACTACTCGCCGCATACAAGGCATAGGGAACGCTCAACAATTGAGACACGCCTGAAATGGTGAAGTTGGAACCACCCGTTGGGTCTATTTCTGTTTTCAAAAAATAAGGACCATTGGACCAATCAATGACAGAAAGCGGATTGATGCTTCCTATCTGGATGCTCGCAAGACCGTTGGTGTTGGTCGTTGCTGCGTGGGTTTCGGTTTGAACGGTAACTCCTGTGGCCGAACCTTGCAAGATGCTTGTTTTAATGCTCACGGTACCCGTGTTGATGAGTGCACCTGCGGCATCGCGCACAACTGCTTGGTAACTCATCGATGGTGGTGCTTGTGCGAATAGTGTATTGACAAAAAGTATTGAAACTAGTGGAAATAGGTATTTCATGGCTTTAGTGTTTGATGATTTTAAAGGTGTTGAGGTTCTTTTCAGCGGAGATGACGTTCAGAAAATACATGCCAGCGGCATAGCTGCTCATATCAATGATTGAGTTTTCATTCATTATAGGGTGTGTGCAAAGCACTTTACCGGCTTCATCGTGTAAGGTGAAATAGGTCTGAAGTGGCAAGTCTTGGGTTGATTGTAATGTCAATTGACCGATTACAGGATTGGGACCTATGAATAGGGAAAATAATTCGTTTTCGTTCAAAGAAGATGTTTCAAACAACTCATAGGGTTGCTGAACTCCGAGGTATGCGCTTCCTGCAGCGACATCGATGGAGATATAGTCGATTTGTCCAACGGAAAAACTTGCAGATCCTCCAGCTCCAATGCAATCGCCACCAGTGCTCACCGTATTGGATTGTGCTTTACAATTCATGTAAAGGAATAGTGTGAAAACAATCAAAACAAAGGTTCTCATGGTTGGTTTTTTTTCGAATGTACTGTTTTTTTATCAGTTTCTGAATGTGTGATATTCGTCATGTTTTAATTCTAAGTAGGCCAGTACTTTTATTCGTTGAATTTAAGGTATGAGGTATCTAACTATTTTTCTGATTGTCTTTCTTTTAGGGTGTAAAGACAGCAGAACGGAATCAAAACCAGTGCGCAAAGACATGACGGTCGCGGTGTATTCCAGTGTGCGATTGGAGCCCTTGGGCATGTACCAAGTGAAGGCATCGGTTGCTGGGTTTTTAGAGTCAATGCATGTGGAAGAGGGCCAGTTGATTCACTCCGGTGATTTGCTCTTTGTGATTTCAGATGTCGCAGCTCGAATGAATCTTCAAAATGCGGAGCTAAGCTACCAAATTGCCTATGATTCCTACCGCGGTGAAGCAAATGTTCTGGAGGAAATGCGTGTCGATCTGAATTCGGCGGTGTTGAAAATGAGAAATGATTCACTGAATTTCAAAAGATTTAAAGTCTTGCATGATCAAAAGGCCGTGAGTGAAGCGGAGTTTGAGAATGTGCGTTTGGCGGCAGAGGTTTCATCCAACACGGTCAGTTCGCTGCGCAAAAAGGTGCTTCGAAAGGAAAAGGAATTGAAAAATCAATTGGCACAGCTGCAAAACAACGTAGAAACAAGCACCTCACGCAGCAATGATTTTTCTCTCAAGTCCATTATGAATGGCAAGGTCTATCAAACGTTTAAACAACGTGGTGACTTGGTGAATTTGCAAGAACCTTTAGCCATTTTAGGTGATGCGAAACAATTCGTCTTGAAAATGCTGATCGATGAGGTGGATATTTCTAAAGTACAAATCGGACAAAAAGTATTGGTGAATTTGGAGGCCTACAAAGGGAAATTGTTTGAAGCTAGGGTCACCCATATCGCCCCAAAAATGGACGAACGCACCCAGACCTTTGAAATCGAAGCCACATTCGTACATCCGCCAAGCCACTTGTTTATGGGGCTTACGGGCGAAGGAAACATCATCATTGAAGAAAAACGCGCGGCTTTGGTTATCCCTCGTGAATACCTTCAGCCGGGCAATAAGGTAGAAACGGACCAAGGCCTGGTGAAGGTAGAGACGGGACTTTCGAATTGGACCTATGTGGAAATCCTCTCAGGTTTGAAAGAGGGAACAGTCATTTACAAGCCGGAGTAATGAAAAAGCTACGGATCCTACTTTCCATCTCGCGGACGCATCTTTCCTCCCGAAAAAAGCAGAGCTTGATTGCGGCTTTGGGTGTTACCTTCGGCATAGGCACCTACATCATCATGATGGGATTCATGAACGGTCTAAATGGCTTGTTGGACGGATTGATTTTGAACCGAACGCCACACATTCACTTGTACAATGAGGTGGAACCGACACGTGTACAACCCATCGATGTGTGGCAAGGTGGAGAAAATACGATTAAAGTTGTGAGTTCCATAAAACCGAAATCGAATCAAACACGGATTCACAATGCGCTGCCGCTCATCGAGTATTTGAACAAGCAAAACTATGTGCGTGGCGCAACGCCTCAAGTGAAAGCGCAAGCATTTTATCTTGCGGGATCTACCCAGTTGAATGGTGTCTTGATTGGGGTGGACATCATGAAGGAGGCGGAGTTGTACAACCTGAATGATTACATCACCGAGGGACAAGCAATTGACTTGGCGAAGAACGAAAACGGAATCATCATCGGTGCAGGTGTCGCGAAGAAAATAGCCATGATGGTAGGGGATATCGTTCAGGTTTCCTCTGCGAAAGGAGAAATCATGCCGCTGAAGATTGTGGGATTATACCAAAGTGGACTTTCGGATATTGACAACGTGCAGAGCTACATCAACATAAAGGCAGCACAGCGTCTCATGGGGGAGAAGGACAATTTCATCACCGACATCAATATTAAACTCTACGACCTCGAGCGTGCGCCGAAATTATCCGAGGATATGGCCAATCTTTTTGATGTTGCGGCAGTCAGCGTTCAGTCGGCCAATGCACAATTTGAAACGGGTTCGACGGTCAGAACCTTGATTTCCTATGCGGTGTCTATCACCTTGCTGATCGTGGCTGGATTCGGAATCTACAACATACTCAACATGCTCATTTATGAAAAAATGAACGACATCGCCATCTTGAAGGCGACAGGGTTTTCGGGAAAAGATGTAAAAATCATTTTTATCAGTCAGGCCATAATCATTGGCTTGATCGGAGGCATACTTGGGTTGCTTTTGGGCTACGGCGTGTGTGTCATCATCGACAATACTCCATTTGACACACCCGCATTGCCGACCATTAAAACATACCCTGTAGAATATGCACCAAAGTACTACATCATTGGGATTGTGTTTGCCATGCTGTCCACATTTTTTGCAGGTTATCTTCCAGCGCGCAGGGCAGAGCGCATTGATCCTGTTGACATCATTCGAGGACAGTAAGATGAAGATTCTAGAAGCTGTAAATATCAGTAAGTCCTTTAAAAAGCCGGTTGAATTTCAGGCCTTGAAGGAGGTGTCATTTTCTATCGAAAAGGGCGAGTTCGTCTCGATCATGGGCAAGTCGGGTTGCGGAAAATCGACCTTACTATACATTCTATCCACGATGGATACCGATTATGAGGGGAAACTTTTTCTTAATGAACAATTGGTCACAGGTCAATCAAGCAATCAATTGGCACGTCTACGCAACGAGAAGATTGGATTTGTCTTTCAGTTTCATTACCTCTTGGCAGAATTCAGCGTACTCGAAAATGTGATGCTTCCCGCGAAGAAATTAGGGATTAAATCATTAGAAGAAATTGAAGCAGATGCCATACACAAATTGACCTTACTTGGCATTCAAGATCAAGCATTGAAAAATTCGAATCGCATTTCAGGTGGACAAAAACAACGTGTCGCCATCGCACGCGCTTTGATCAATAATCCAAGCATCATCATGGGTGATGAGCCGACAGGAAACCTCGATAGTAAAAATGCAGATACAGTATTTGACATCTTCAAAGAGTTGTCAGAAGAAGAACACCTTTCGTTGTTGGTAGTGACACACGACCAAGATTTTGCGAACCGTACGGACCGCATCATTCACATGGAGGATGGTCGAATAAAATACTAAGCTTTATCGGAACAGTTGGAAATAGGTATGGCCTTCGACTTCGTTTCCATTGAAATCGGTGGCTTTGTACTTGATGAAATAGACACCTTCCTCACAGTTTTTTCCACTTGACTTACCGTCCCATCCTTGATTGACTCCTGTCAGTGTAGCCATTAAATTTCCCCAACGATTGAGAATGATCGCTTCGAATTGTTCGCCGTATTTTACATCGACAAAATACTGGTCATTGGCATTGTCTTCATTTGGTGTGAACACGTTTGGTGGCGTTACAATCATCGGAGGTAAAACCTCAATAATCGTATCCCACGTATCGGTGCAAATTCCATTGGATGCCGTGAGAATTACGTTGTAAATTCCTGGAATACTATAATTTGTTGTCACTGTCGTCGTCGAGTTTGTGTCGATGCTTAGCCCATTTCCAAAATCCCAAAGATAGTTCGATGCATATTGGGATAGATTCGTGAAATCAATGGTCATTGGGACATTTCCATAGGTATCACTCGGCATTCCATTGGCGACTGGCTGCGGCAATGAAGTGACCGAAACTTGATCGGTATCTGTACAACCATTGGCATCGGTTCCTGTAACGGTAAAT
>JBILBT010000025.1:0-19242 GCA_044353545.1 Crocinitomicaceae bacterium
CTTATCCTTGCCTTGAACTACCTGGTTTTCGTACAACAAGGAAAAAGAACGACCTAGATCAAGACAAAAGTTAAACAGCTGTTCTTTTGTATGTTGCTCGTTTGGCTTCAAATGATCGAAGAATATTCCACCAATCCCACGTGTTTCTTCGCGATGTGGGATATAAAAATACTCATCTGCCCAAGGTTTAAATTTTGCATAGAAGCTCGAATCGTAGCGGTCACAAATTTCCTTCAATCCAGCATGAAACTGCACGGCCTGAGCCGGTACGATATAATGTGGCGTAAGGTCAATTCCACCGCCAAACCAACATTCACCCGTATCAAGTTCAAAATAACGCACATTCATGTGGATAATTGGTACATGCGGATTGGAAGGGTGCAAAACGATGGAAACACCAGCCGCAAAAAAGTTTTCTCCATCTAAGCCAAGCTGTCGCTTCATGATCTCATTCACCGGACCAAACACCTCTGAAAAAGCGACTCCGCCTTTCTCAATAATACCGCCATGAGAAATTGTTCGTGTGCGACCTCCCCCACCTTCTGACCTTTCCCATGTGTCTTCCTGAAATGTAGATTTACCATCTATTTTTTCAAGATTCTGACAGATGTAGTCTTGAAGGCCTCTAAATTCGACTGCGATTGACTGTTTATCCATTGGTTTAATTGGATCGGATCAATTTATAATCTTCTTGGCGTATGATAAAAACGTTGCCATTTTCATAGCCATTTCCTGTGCCCTTTTGAATTAAATTAAAGGCATTCATGACACCTTCATTGGCCTCAATTCCCATCAATTGTTCGGCAATAAAACAATACGTAACATCAAATCCTTGGGCAGCCATTTTACTTAAATCAGCAGTGTATGCCATCCTGTATTTACGCAAGAAACGCTCAGTTTTTTCGTATGTAAAATTCAAATCATTTGGGCTAGCGAAATGGAAATGAAAGCGATTGCGAAAAGATGCCTTCATTTCATCAAAGTTTAACCATTCACGACTTCCATACACATCAATAAATTGTGCGTCCGCTCTCGACGAGTTCAATGAATTCATAAATTTTAGAGCTTGCAGCTTATCACTTGCTGGAAACACAATTACCGTTTGCACTCCTTTTCGCAAGTGAGTAGTAAAATTCTCCAAGGTAGCATCAACCAACTTAGGACGATTTCCGATGAACGGTGACGTAGTAAATGCATTTCTAAAACTGGAATACGCAATCTGGTCTTTTTCTCCTGTTGGTTTTATTAAAATGAACTGTTCGGCCTCACTATTTTTCAAGGCAAACAAAGCCAAGTCCGATTGTTGTGTCGCTTCAGATGGAACAGAAAGTGTAATAAATCTATTATTTTGAATCAATGCTGTAGGCAAGGATATTGGACATACCATTCGAACTTCATTTTCCTTGCACCAGCGAGAAACAACAACAGCTCCCTCCATTGAGAAAGGCCCTATGACCATGTCCATATCTAAGAACTCATCCTTTTCTAAAACTTTCTTTGCTGAGGCACTGTCACTTTTCACATCATAAAAATATACCTTGGCATGAAGCCCTAATGATTCCAGTGAATCTAAAGCCAATTTAGCACCCATATAAAACTCCGTCGCAAAATTCGCGAGCTGTTCTGAATAACCTTCGGTACGGTCTAAGTATAAAGGCAATAAAAGGGCAACTTTGTAGGTGTTTTTTAAGGGGAAATCTATAGATTTTTCAACATCGACATCCCTTTTAGGCAATACTTGACGGATGTTTACATCCTCTATTTTTTCTTTTTTCAGAGGAATCAAAATCCGATCTCCCGGTTTAATTTTGGTATTTTTCAAACCGTTAAAACGCTGGAGCTCTGATGTAGAAACCATATAGCGCTTTGAAATAATGTATAGATTTTCGTGATCCATCACAATGTGATCAATGATCGAATCTGAAAACGACAATTGAAGGTTTGGGTTATCTTGAAAACGAATCGTGTCTAAATCGGCAACGGAAACCTCCGTGAAATTGTTCACATCTTCAAAAACAACATCTTTCATTACCCCTTTTATGAGAAGCACTTGCCCTATCTTCAAACCAAGTTCTGCACCTGGATTATCGGCTACTATCGCCTCTAACTTTACCCCATATTTTTTTGAGATGGCAAATAAAGTTTCTTTCGCAAGGACTGTATGTTTTACCTCAACAAGCGAAACAGGAATCAAAAGTTTTTGTCCTTCAACCAGGCCTTTTTCACATCCGGGATTTGCCGTGATAATTTTATCAACAGGAACATTATATGTTTTATGAATGCCAAAGAGTGTATTTCCCGACTGAACAAAATGAACATAGTATTTCACTCCAGAAACAACCTCAACAAGAGGGGTTCCTTGCGCGCGAAGCACAGAAAAAACTCCAAGTAAGAAGGTAAAAATTAAATACTTCATTTTATTATTTTTCTCGGGGCATACCAATCAGAATGCCAGTTATTATTCCCACTCTATGGTAGCCGGTGGCTTTGAACTTATATCATAGGTCACACGGTTAATCCCTTTCACTTGGTTGATAATGCGGTTCGAAATGCGGGCAAGAAACTCGTAGGGCAAGTGGCACCAATCCGCCGTCATGCCATCAGTTGAGGAAACTGCACGGAGTGCAATCGCATTTTCGTAGGTGCGTTCATCCCCCATTACACCCACAGATTGCACCGGCAAAAAGATGGCCCCAGCTTGCCACACATCATTGTAAAGACCCTCTTCTTTCAAGCCTTGAATAAAGATGTGGTCAACCTCTTGTAAGATGCGCACTTTTTCTTTCGTGACATCCCCCAAGATTCGAATCCCCAATCCTGGACCAGGGAACGGATGTCTATTCAAGATGGCATCATCAATTTTTAAAGATCTGCCGATACGACGCACTTCATCTTTAAACAACAAACGAAGCGGTTCAACGACTTGCAATTTCATGTAATCAGGAAGTCCACCCACATTGTGGTGCGACTTTATGGTTTGAGAAGGTCCCCCATTAACTGAAACAGATTCAATCACATCGGGATAAATCGTTCCTTGTCCCAACCATTTTGCATCTTTAATTTCTTTGGACTCTCTGTCAAAAACGTCGATAAATACCTTTCCGATGGCTTTGCGCTTTCTTTCAGGGTCTGTTTCACCTTCAAGTGCGGTATAAAATTCTTCAGAGGCATTGACTCCTTTCACATTCAAGCCCATGTGCTTATATGAATCCAATACTTGCTCAAACTCGTTCTTGCGCAACAATCCGTTGTCCACGAAAATGCAATGAAGATTCTCACCAATGGCTTTGTGCAATAAAACTGCGGCTACAGATGAATCTACTCCCCCAGAAAGCCCCAAGATTACTTTATCAGTACCAATCGTAGCGCGAAGTGAAGCAACAGTCTCATCAACAAATGATTCTGGGGTCCAATCTTGCGAACAACCACACACCCCTACAATGAAATTGCGCAACAAAATTGCGCCTTCCATGGAATGATATACCTCTGGATGGAACTGAATGGCAAATGTTTGTTCGCCCTCAATTTCATATCCCGCCACCTCGACATCCTCTGTACTGGCGATAATCTTATAGTTTGAAGGAATCTTTTTTATTGTATCTCCATGTGACATCCATACTTGACTTCCGTCAGACATTCCGCGCATCAAAACATTCGTATGATCGATGAATTTCAAATGCGCCCGACCGTATTCGCGTATGGATGAGGGCAATACCTCGCCACCAAAATGATGAGCTAAATATTGTGCACCAAAGCAAACTCCTAACAAAGGAATTTTTCCTTTAATGGCAGATAAATCAGGTCTTGGAGAAGCTTCATCGCGCACAGAGAACGGACTTCCAGAAAGAATCACCCCTTTGATATTGGGTGTCATTTCTGGACATTTGTTCCAAGGGTGAATCTCACAGTAAACATTCATTTCACGCACTCTACGTGCTATCAGCTGCGTATATTGCGAGCCAAAATCAAGAATTAAAATCATTTCATGCATGGCCCAAAGATACACTGAAATTGATGATTATAGGTGCTTTGATTCCATTCAACCACAACTGAATTGTTAACAAGATTTCAACGACATTTTGTCAGCCAATATGGAATGGAACGATTTATGACCAAAGCAGCGAAATTTACAACGAAAGCCAACTTAAAGCTGCTAGATTTTACTTAAATTTGGTGCTTTGTTAACATGCAACTTGAACGATGATTTCAGACTTATTAAAGAAACTATTTGGGGATAAAACTGCGAAGGAACGCAAGGAATACCAACCCATTATCGATAAATCAAATGAATTTTGCGCGCAATACCGGTCGCTCTCTGATGATGAATTACGAGATAAAACATTCGGTTTTCAGCAACAAGTAAAGGATTCTATCCAATCTTTGGAAGATGCCTTGAATGAACTGAAAGCAGAAGCATCTGATGTTGCAACTCCGATTCACGAAAAAGAAGTTCTGTTTGACCGAATTGATAAAATGGCCAAACAAATTGACGAGAAAATTGAGGAAACCCTTGCCATTATTCTTCCAGAAGCGTTTGCTGTAGTGAAAGAAACTGCTCGTCGATGGACAGAAAATGGACAATTGGTGGTCACAGCACAAAACTTTGACAAAGATCTTGCGGCGAAGAAAGACGGCATCACCATTCAAGGCGACCAGGCCATTTGGCATAATCAATGGACAGCGGCAGGAGCTGAGGTAAAGTGGAACATGATACATTATGATGTTCAATTGATGGGCGGCGCTGTGCTCCACCGAGGAAACATTGCTGAAATGCAAACGGGTGAAGGAAAAACACTCGTGGCGACATTGCCTGTGTACTTGAATGCACTATCAGGTAAAGGTGTACACGTAGTAACTGTAAACGACTATCTTGCCAAGCGTGACTCGGAATGGATGGGTCCCTTGTATCAATTCCATGGTTTGAAGGTGGATTGCATCGATAAGCACACACCAAACTCTGAGAGCCGTCGCCAAGCTTACCTTGCGGACATCACCTTTGGTACGAACAATGAATTTGGTTTTGATTACTTGCGCGACAATATGGCAGGCGCCGTTGATGAACTCGTTCAACAGAAACACCATTTTGCCATCGTCGATGAGGTCGATTCCGTTTTAATTGATGATGCGCGAACGCCTTTGATTATTTCTGGTCCAACCCCGCGGGGCGAAGAGCATGAGTTTCACCAACTGAAGCCACGTGTTGAAAATGTGGTGGCCGCTCAACGAAATTATGTGAATCAGTGTTTGGCGGAAGCGAAAAAACTTCTTGTTGTGATCAATGGTGAGGCAGAAGCTGGACAAGATGCCAAACAAATGTTGGAAGAAGGAGGTATTGCGTTGCTTCGTGCACACCGAGGACTTCCTAAAAATAAAGCACTAATTAAATACCTTTCTGAGTCTGGCATCAGGGCGCACCTGCAGAAGATTGAAAACTTCTACATGCAGGAACAAGGAAAGAACATGAAGAAAATTGACAAAGAACTTTTCTTTGTTATTGATGAAAAAAACAACACGATTGAATTGACAGATAAAGGCATCACCCTTATTTCTGGTTCAGATGATCGTGATTTCTTTATCATGCCGGATATCGGTTCTGAAATTGCTCGACTTCAAAAGGAAGAACTAGAGAAAGAAGCTTATTTGGAGCGTAAAGATATGTTGGTGCGCGATTACAGCATCAAGTCTGAACGCATTCATTCCGTAAACCAACTATTAAAAGCCTATACCCTTTTCGAAAAAGAAGTGGAATATGTCATTTTGGACGGAAAAGTCAAAATTGTCGATGAGCAAACGGGTCGAATCATGGAAGGACGCCGTTACTCCGATGGATTGCACCAAGCCATTGAAGCAAAAGAGAACGTAACCGTTGAAGCAGCAACACAAACCTATGCTACGATCACGCTTCAAAACTACTTTAGAATGTACCACAAATTGGCGGGTATGACGGGTACGGCTGAAACTGAAGCAAAGGAATTGTGGGACATCTACAAATTAGAAGTGTTGGCGATTCCTACTCACCGATCATTGATTCGTAAAGATCAAAATGATTTGGTGTTTAAAACGGCAAGAGAGAAATACTCGGCTGTCATCGAAGAAATTGAAAAGTTAGTCGCTCAAGGACGCCCAGTATTGGTGGGAACAACTACTGTAGAGATTTCTGAGTTATTGAGCCGAATGCTCAAGATGAAAAATATCAATCACCAAGTATTGAATGCGAAATACCACCAAAAGGAAGCAGAAATTGTTGCTCTGGCTGGTAAAGCAGGTGCTGTAACGATTGCCACAAACATGGCCGGTCGTGGTACCGACATCAAATTGGGTGAAGGGGTAAAAGAAGCTGGAGGTTTGGCTATCATTGGTACTGAGCGTCACGATTCACGTCGTGTTGACCGTCAGTTGCGCGGACGTTCTGGCCGACAGGGTGACCCGGGATCATCACAGTTTTTTGTTTGCTTGGAAGATGACTTGATGCGTAAGTTCGGCTCTGAGCGCATCGCTAAGTTGATGGATCGCATGGGCCTTAAAGAAGGCGAAGTCATTACGCACAGTATGGTTTCCAAATCTATTGAGCGCGCTCAAAAGAAGGTAGAAGAAAATAATTTTGGTGTAAGAAAGCGTTTGTTGGAATACGATGATGTAATGAATGCACAACGTAAAGCCATTTACAAGAAACGACGCAACGCATTGTATGGCGATCGAATGGACTTGGATATCGACAACATGTTCTACGATGTCTGTGAATCAACTGTTCTTGTCCATGGAAAAGAGGCCTTTGAAGCCTTTGAATTGGATTTGATCCGATTGATTGGTATTGATTCACCTGTTACCCAACAAGAATATGCAGTCATCGACCGCACCGAACTTACAGAGAAGGTTTACCAAGCTATGCGTGAGCAATACGACCGTAAATCCGAAAAAGTAGCTCACCGAGCGTTTCCACAAATCAAGCATGTGTACGAAACGATGTCTGACAAGTACAAAAACATCGTGTTCCCATTGTCGGATGGTCGTCGTGAAATCCGGATGATTATTAATCTTGAGGAGGCATATAAGTCTGAAGGAGCAGTTATCTCACGTGCCTTTGAAAAGAATGTGATCTTAGGGAAAATCGATGACGAATGGAAAGAGCATTTGCGTGAAATGGATGACCTTCGTTCTGCAGTGCACAATGCGCAGTATGAGCAGAAAGACCCATTGTTGGTGTATAAACTTGAATCGTTTGAATTGTTTAAATCGATGTTGCTGCGCTTAAATGGTGAAGCGATTGAAATGTTGATGAAGTTGGATCTCCCAGTTGAACAGGAAGTACAAAGCACCAATAAGGAGATTACGCATCAGAACAATTACGCGAAGGCACAAACGAATCAAGAATCAAACACAACGTCTACTACCCCACCTCAGTTCAGCAATAATCAGCAGGCGATTCGCAATTCTATGCCACAGCAAGAAAAGCAGCAGCCCGTTGTCGCGGATCCAAAAATTGGCCGCAACGACCCTTGTCCATGCGGAAGTGGGAAGAAGTACAAACAATGTCACGGGAAGTAATGCACTAAACTGATGGCGGGCATTCATTCGGTTTCTATCGTTGGGACAGGCAATGTTGCCCATCATCTTGGCAAGGCCTTTCGTGACGTAGGTATTTCAATCTCCGATGTTTATGGACGAAACAGCGCTTCATCGAACGAATTAGCCAATTTATTGAACTGTTCAGTTGCTCCAACGCTGAATGAATTGTCTGGTGACCTTATCCTTTTATGTGTATCTGACAATGCCGTGATCGACTTGGCCTCGAGCATTTCAGCACATCGTCGCTTGGCCTATACTTCAGGTTCTGTTCCTTTGTCATCGCTACCAAATAGAGTGTTTTGTGGTGTGTTCTATCCCCTCCAAACCTTTTCGAAACACCGCGAAATTGACGTCTCGACGGTACCTTTTCTTATTGAAGGAAATTCAGAACAACATGAATCGGAATTGATGCAATTGGCTTCAAAAATAAGCCAACACGTCCTATCGGCCAATTCAAGCGATCGATTGCATTACCATATCAGTGCTGTGTTTGTCAATAATTTTGTCAATCATCTCTTTTCAAAAGGAAAAGCTCATGTGGAAGAACATGGACTTGATTGGGAAGTGTTGAAACCATTGATTTTCGAAACCATTGGGAAAATTTCAGATTTAGATCCTCTTGAGGCGCAAACAGGTCCAGCAGTGCGAAAGGACGAGCAAACCATAGAACGCCATCTGAAGGAATTGGAAGGTAAGTCCAAAGAAATCTATACGCTTATTACTCAAAGCATTCAACAATCTACAAAAAAATGATCAGTTACAAGGAACGACTAAATCATATTACCACCTTTATGTTTGACGTTGATGGGGTATTGACCTCTGGAGATGTCATCCTCTTTAAAGATGAAATTGTCCGTACACTGCATTCACGCGATGCCTATGCCTTGCAATATGCAGCGAAAATGGGCTACCGCATCATTATCATCACTGGGGGGAATTCAACGGATGTGCGCGACCGTTTACTTGGTCTAGGCATTCATGAGGTGCATCTATCCTCATTTAATAAATTGAATGTGTACAACGAAATCAAACTCCGCCATGATTTGCGTGACGAAGAAATCTTGTACATGGGCGATGACATCCCCGATTATCAAGTAATGACTGCAGCTGGAGTAGCCACATGTCCGCAAGATGCTGCTATAGAAATCAAGCACATCAGCCACTACCAATCGCCATTTCCTGGTGGTAAAACTTGTGTACGCGATGTGATTGAGCAAACATTGCGCGTGCAGAAGAAATGGTTTTCTGAAGAAGCTTTTGAGTGGTGATTAGTTGCGAATAATTCGTCCCCTACTCAAAATCTCACCACCATTCGAACGCACGACATAAAGATAGAGACCAGATTGGAATCTCGACAAATCAAGTTGAATCGATTGTGTAAATGTTCCCCTTAGCACTTGGTTTCCAAATGCATCAATCAGTTGAAGGGAATAATCTCCTTCGATAGGAAAATCGACAGTGACCTCACCATCAGAAGGGTTCGGATACACACGAACACCAAAAATAGATTCTTGCTCTTCAATACTAACAAGTGGGTTATAACTTGGGCCAATTGGTACCACAGGATACAAATCGTTAGGTCCAATTTTGCATACAAACACACTATTTCCACCAACACCAAAGGACGAAACATATCCTGTGAAAATGGCACCACCATCCGAAGTTTCAATCAGTTCACCAGTCACATCTTCTCCTGTGTAGCCTACTTTGAACAAAGAATTGTCGTACCACATGTTTTCACTCTCCCGCACCAAGGCAATGTCGTAGCCCCCTGGAAAAGTACTAGCGTCCTTGTAGCGAAATGCAACATACTGCTTCATGTTCGAACCATAGGCCACAATTTGATCAGCGATTTTCTCATCAGCTGAAGTCAATGCAAACTCAAAGTCATAAGATCCATTGGTTTTAATTCGTCCAAAATACTCATCGTAATCGGAGCTCATGGACCATCCAACAAAATTTACGCGATCCAAAACCAGTGAAATATCATTGATTCCAGCATTGCCACTATTTCCTGTAGGTAAAAACCATTCAATCACACCCGAATCTTTGATGCGCATGACAAAGCCCTTGTACATGGAGGAATCCGTGTTGAACATCGTTCCGGCGACAATAAAGGTCGAGTCGTTCAATTGTTCAATGACATTTGCGCGGTCCTCACCTCCTCCTCCAATCGTCTTGGTCCATAAGGTGTCTCCCTCGGAATTTGTCCGCACAATGTAAATGTCATGATCTCCACCAAGTGTTGAATTGCTTTCCCCAACCATGATAACACCTGTATCTTTCGTCAGTGCAGCATCATTCACTTTATCCCATTCAGTTCCTCCGTAAGATTTTTGCCAGAGCATAGTTCCCACCTCATCGGTCTTTACCAAATAATAATCATAAGCTCCATTTCCAAATGAATTGGTAAACCCAGCGAGGTAATAGCCTACACCCGGTTTATGCATCACCCTTCGAGCAAAATCCGTTTCAGCACCACCATAGTGTGTTGACCACTCAAAGGTTCCCATGCTATCTAATTTCAATAAAAAGGCATCTGATGGTCCTTCGGAGAAACTACTTGATCCACCACAGACTGTGTAAGAACTATCTAGGTGTTGCACGATGCCTTGACCAAAGTCGTAGCCATTGTTTGAAAACAACTTAAAGAACGCAATTTGCGAACTTACTTGCTGACTGCACATCACCGCGGTCAAGCATAGAATGTATGTTAGAATGCGCATCTGAATCGAAATATAAATGAATCACCATAGCCCTTTTTACTTAAGGTGCCGTATACATCTTCCAATCCTACTCCGAGGTTGAATTTCTTGAAATTGAATTGAGAATAATAGCCTGCTCTAAATCCTGTAAATCCGCCATAGCTCACATTCACGCCAAAGGAAACTGTGTTGACTTTAATTTGAGCACCGGCATAGATCATTGGAACAGCAGATAGCGTCGGATACATGCGGATTCCATAAAACCCTTGCACCATGGCATCCTCCATCTCGCTCACCATTTTACCAACTTGAATGACGGCCGGAAGCATTTTCCATCCTGAACCTGAAGTAGAGTCAACGTTCAACGTATCCGACAAACTGAATGACCCGTTGAATACGCTTCCATTCCCATACAATTGATCGAAGGTCAAGCCATCGAAGGATACTTGCGTATTCGCTGCATACGTTGTGACTGGACTACTTAAATAAGCCGCTCCAAGGTTTTTCACCAAGAACTGAACATATGCTGTTTTTCCTTTAACGATTTCAACCGGCATGCGGTAGTCAAGGTCGATGCCTATACCCACACCCTTAAAATAATTTGATCCAGTTGATGCCGCATACCCACCATCTAGGGTCAAACTTAAAGAATCTGCATTGGCTGTTTGATACAGTGTTCCTTCACGCATTCGTGCAGTGACAAATGAACTGATCCCATAGACGTTCAAACTAATGTTCGATTTTGTTGTTTGATCAATTGCGCCAATGCCAAACTTTTGAAAGGTCCAAAAGCTCCCTGTACTTCCGGAAAGTGAGGCTTCAGTTCCAAGATAGGATTCGTTCCCATTGAACACCAGCCCAAATAAATCTTTGGAATAAAGCAATGAACCAATCGCTGTGTAGCCTGCGCGAACAACAAGTCCATATTTTTCTTTTCCAAAAAACTTTACATCCGTATTTCGGTATTCCACCTCACCTGTCAGTTCAACACCTACGCGATTGATGCCTTTGTGGCGATTGAAGGCAAAATCTGACATGGCATTCGTGATTTCACCTCCGCTGACAAATTTTTGGATAAGTTCTCTGCTCAACGAACTCGAGGAAAGATCATAATGACCTTGAAGAATAAGCTCATGAGCGTGCACAAGTGTATCGTGTTGCTGCGGAAGCAAGCGCTGCGCATAGGTCTGAACGCTAAAAACAAGCGCAACAACTAAGATTAACCCTTTCATAATACCGCTCTCAATTTAAACCGTGCTTTCAACTTCACAGCCATAAAGGCCCCAGCTGGAATGCTCATCATTTCATTCAATCCAGAGGAAGGATTCGGTGTGTTCAATTCCACTTGTACGGCAACCTTCTTGATCAAATCCAAGTCGAGAATCATTGCTTCTGTGAGCATAAAAGAAACTTCAGATTTCATTTTTTGGAGATTATCACTTGGATCTACAAGACCTAGTTTAGCTGACTTTATGTCTGATGTTCCCATAACGGTGTGAATGATATTTCCGGCATCATCCATTAAAAACAATGTTGCTCCCGCTGAGATCGGAATAGCATTTGTCGCATTCAAGACCAATTCTCCCGATTCGATGTGTGTGACATTTTGGTTTTGTGCGACATTAAAATCGAAGGTATCGCGCAAGGTCAATCCATCAGCGCCAACTGCCAAAGGCATCTGGGCTTTTATCCGCACTTTCAATCGGCTATTTGGAAAAATTTCATTCCACCCACCCGAGACATTGCCCCATGGATTCAATTCAATTTTATAGCCCAATGTATGTTTCTTTCCAAGATTCTCGAGGTATTGCTCCACATTGCTGTTGGTTTGATTGAAGGCCAGCACTTCATTTGAATTTAGAAGTGACGACCATGAACCCGTCGCAGGATCGAGAAAAACTGGCGTACCTATTTGAGGTGCAGATAAACTCACCGTGTTTCCTGTATAATTCGTGTTTTTCACCAAAGTGATGGTCGCCTTAGCTCCTACTTTTAAACCGTTAATGACTTCAATTTGAATGTCAGACGAAGGTAAATCAATTGTTCCTGCAACTAAATTCGCTAATGGTTCAAGCAGATAATCTGTGGTGTCTGAGATACTTAGATTTCCGAAGTAACCGCGCGCATAATCAATTTTTATATCCTTGAACGCTGCTTCCACTTTAAATACATCTTGGGCGTTGAGCATAACTGATGGTCCATTTGGATCTGAAGTCACTTGCAGTTTTGATTGCAAAACATTGAATTCACCACCATTTACTCCCGTCAAATCAATGTCATAACCAGAGATATCTAATACAGCCGTGGTTATGCCTGGCGCTGATGATGTTCCTGCCGGCGCTTGGTAATTTTCGATGAAAGGGACCCCATTTTTAGAAACTCCTGGAAGCTGCACGGTAAAAAAAGCAATCGTTTCAATTGGATTAAACACCTTTAGAAGGATGCTCCCATTGGACACCCGAATTTTCTTTAGCTGAATACCATCCACATTGAGCGTGTGTTCCTCCACTTGATTCACAATGCTAAATCCTGGTGTGATGTTCAGTGATCCGCCCACATTGAAATCCTGAATAATCGTAGTGTCTGGAATCGCAATGAATTTTTCAATTCCAAAATCAATGATCGTTCGCGTCAAGTCCAATTCATAAAAACCTGAACCGTTTATGCTTAAGGTCGAATCGTTGACTAAATTTTTAAACGTCAATGTATCATTCACTATTGGTGCCACCCAATCGGAGTCCCAATTTGTTTTCTCTTTCCGACATGACATCGTTAGTGGAAGTAAGAGAAGCGCGTATATGGCTATTTTTTTCACTGTGTTAATTCGTTTTCTGGTTTAATTCATTGGCTAAGCGCGTTCGATGATGACCGCATATCCTTGTCCGACACCGATACACATGGTCACCAAAGCATAACGTTTGTTGGTGCGTTGAAGTTCAATTGCAGCAGAATGTAAAATGCGTGCACCTGACATCCCAAGTGGGTGACCGAGTGCAATAGCTCCACCGTTTGGATTGATCCGTGGATCATTGTCCGCTAGGCCAAGAGTTCGGGTACATGCCAATACCTGTGCGGCAAAGGCCTCGTTCAACTCCAACACATCCATTTGATCAAGAGTCAGTCCTGTTCGTTCCAGCACCTTTTGTGAGGCGTATACTGGACCTATTCCCATAATTCGTGGTTCAACACCTGCCACGGCAGCACCAACGATGCGTGCCATAGGAGTAAGATTCTGAGATTTTACCGCATGATGAGATGCCAACAAAAGTGCGGCAGCACCATCATTCAATCCTGAGGCATTTCCTGCAGTAACAGTTCCATCTTTTTTAAATGCTGGTTTCAATCCAGCTAAAGTTTCCATTGTTGTTGAAGGACGCATAAATTCATCCGCATCAAATGAAATGGGATCTTTGCGTTTTTGCGGGATCAACACCGGTGCTATTTCCAATGCAAAGCGACCGTTTGCTTGAGCTATGGCAGCCTTCTCTTGAGACCATGCGGAAAATCGATCCTGAGATTCGCGGTCAATGTTGTACATTTCGGCCAGATTTTCCGCAGTGTTACCCATGCTATCTACCCCGTAAATTTCTTCCATCATTGGATTGATAAAACGCCAGCCGAAAGAAGAATCGTACATTTTTGCATCGCGACCATATGCCGAGGACGTTTTTGAAATCACCCATGGACCGCGCGTCATGTGCTCAACACCTCCTGCAATGTATACCTCTCCGGCACCATCCGCAATCGCACGAGCAGCATTGACTGTAGCCGCCATTCCTGAAGCACAAAGTCGATTGACTGTCTCCCCACCACTTTGAACGGGAAGTCCTGCAAGCAATCCTGCCATTCGGGCTACATTTCGATTGTCTTCACCTGCCTGATTTGCACACCCCAGAATCACATCTTCGATGAGCTTTGGATCCAACTGTTGATTTTTTGCCATCAAGGCGCGAATCGCATGTGCTGCTAAATCATCCGCACGAACAGCAGACAAGGTGCCTCCAAAACTTCCAATGGGTGTTCGTACACCATCAATTATAAATACTTCTTTAGACATAGTTTCAATTTCGCAGTTAAAGATAGCAAATAAAAAGGTGTCAATCTCCCTCAATTTTCGAGTAAATAGATTTATAGAAAACCCTTTTATAATGGCTGAATTCATGATAAATGTTCTTTAATAAAACCTTGTTACGCGCGACTTTTGAGAAATAAACGAACGATATGAATCCAAAAGAAAACACATTTAATCTCACATTTTTAGGTGGGGCAGGTACCGTAACAGGATCAAAAATTCTAATCGAAACGCCTCAAAAAAAAGTGCTTATTGATTGTGGGCTTTTTCAAGGTCTCAAAGAATTGCGAAAACACAACTGGGAGGACTTCCCCATCGACCCTGCCAGTATTGATGAACTAATCCTCACACATGCCCATCTCGACCATTGCGGATACATTCCTCTACTCGTAAAAAAGGGCTTTAAAGGGTCCATTCATTGCACCTATCCCACCAAAGAACTGGCTGAAATCATCTTGCTCGATAGTGCAAAAATTCAAGAAGAAGATGCAGAGCGAGCAGGGAGATACAACTATTCAAAACACACTAAACCTGAGGCCTTGTATAAAATCGCTGATGTTGTGATTGCCCTAAAGCAGTTTATTCCTCATGACCTTCATGAATGGGTCATCGTTGATGAGAACATTAAATTTCAGCTCTTGAATGCGGGACACATCTTGGGCTCTTCATTCGTGGACTTGCGTGTTCACGATAAAAAAATTATTTTCAGTGGAGACATTGGGAGAAAAGATCCAATGCTCATGTATCCACCAGCTAAAGTTGAAGAAGCCGATTACATCGTATTGGAGTCCACCTATGGCGACCGCACACATGAAGTAGCTGATGTCAAAACTGAATTGCTTCAGGTCATCAATGAAACCTACCAGAATCGAGGCGTATTGATGATTCCTTCCTTCGCCGTAGAACGCACACAGGAATTGATTTACCTTTTGTATCAGCTTCGTCTGGAGGATCGTTTGCCAAAAATTCCGATTTATTTGGATTCGCCAATGGGCATTCACTCCTCCAATGTGTATAATTCATACCAAGATTGGCAAAACATTTCCCATTATGAGCTCAGTAACATGTATAGTGATGTTATCTTTATCTCCAATTTTGAACAATCGAAAGCAACCGTGGCAGACAAGCACCCGAAGATTATATTGGCAGGAAGCGGCATGATGGAAGGCGGACGCATTCTACATTACATGAATCAGCACATTGAAAACGAAAAAAACACCCTGCTTTTCGTAGGTTTTCAAGGTGAAGGAACTCGCGGTCGCGCCATTTTGGAAGGAAGTCCTGAGATTAAGTTTTTTGGTGAATACCGTCAAGTAAACTGTCAGATTCGTTCTATTTCCTCCTTGTCGGCCCATGCAGACCAAGGCGAAATGCTTGATTGGTTAAAGAACTTTAAAAAAGCTCCCACGAAAATCTTTCTCAATCACGGCGAACCACATCAAACCGATGCTCTTCGTGCGAAGATTGAGTTTGAATTCAATTGGGCCACTGAAATCCCTAAATTGAATCAACAGTATACGCTAACCTAAGATCAATGAGTACCTACAAGACAACTGACGCACAAGACATCCACTTTTTTCAAGGCCTCCTTCAGGAGCGCTGCATCGTTGACGAATCGATTCGTACAGAATACGGTCACGATGAAACGGAAGACATTACCATTGTGCCAGATGTTGTCTTAAAGCCAGAAACAACAGCTGAGGTTTCAGAGATTATGCGGTATTGTCACGAAAATAATATTGTAGTGACCCCATCAGGAGCGCGAACAGGATTAAGTGGTGGTGCGATTCCTGTTTTTGGCGGTGTCGCCCTGTCCATGGAGCGCTTCAATAAAATCATTTCCATAGACGAACGGAATCACCAAGTAACGACCGAACCTGGTGTCATTACCCAAGTATTGCAAGATGCTGTTCGTGAGAAAGGCTTGTTTTATCCACCCGATCCTGCCAGCAAAGGCAGTTGTTTCATCGGTGGAAATGTATCAGAAAATTCAGGTGGACCAAAAGCCGTTAAATATGGCGTGACCAAAGATTTTGTCTTGAATCTTGAAGTTGTATTACCCACAGGAGAAGTAATTTGGACAGGAGCTAATGTCTTGAAAAATGCGACAGGCTACAATTTGACACAACTGATCGTAGGCTCAGAAGGCACTTTGGCGGTGATCACAAAAATCGTATTGCGCCTTATCCCACATCCTACGCATGACTTGCTGATGTTGGTTCCATTTTTCGATGCGGAGAAAGCCTGTGAAGCGGTAGCTGCAATCTTTCGAGCTGGAATTACGCCGAGTGGATTGGAATTCATGGAAAGAGATGCCTTGACTTGGGCACAAACATTTACAGGAGATACTTCCGTTCCAGTGAAAGAGAATCACCAAGCGCATCTGTTGATTGAAGTCGATGGCTTTGATCCCGACCAGTTGATGGGTGAATGCGAGAAGATCATGGGGGTATTAGAACGTTTCGAAACCGATGAAATTCTCTTTGCTGAATCTGAAGCACAAAAAGCAAGTTTATGGGCCTTACGTCGAAAGGTCGGTGAAGCAGTGAAGTCCCAATCCATCTACAAGGAAGAAGATACCGTTGTTCCGCGTTATGAATTACCAGCCCTCTTGTCAGCAGTCAAACGCATTTGTCGACACTACGGATTGCATTCCGTGTGTTATGGTCATGCAGGCGATGGGAATTTACATGTGAATATCATCAAAGGCGATCTGACCGATGAACAATGGGAAACAGACTTACCTGTGGCCATTCGTGCCTTGTTTACTGAAGTCGTTGCACTTGGAGGAACATTGTCCGGAGAACATGGCATTGGACTCGTTCAGCAACCCTATATGGATATCGCCTTTCCTGAAATCACCTTGCAGTTGATGCGCCAAATCAAGGATGTGTTTGATCCGAAAGGGATATTGAATCCTGGGAAGATTTTTAATTGATTAAGGCGTGTATTTTCATGTGTTTGATGATTTTTTCAACTCAAAACGTTGTTATTCAAGACCTTTTGTATTTCAATAAAATGCTGCTCTGTCAATCCAATCATTGTTTTTGTCAAGACCAAATGATCCTTCACTTTACTCGGCAAATCATTTAGAGATGTGTCGTCATCAAGAATAATAAAATTATCAATTTCCGAATTGGATTTTAACCAATTCATCACTTCATCCTTTCGATTTAAAAATCTTCTATTTTCCTCTAATCTTTGTAAATGAGAGAGATGGATTCCGCGACGTTCAAAAATAAGTTGCCATTCATCTAGAGAAAAAGTGGATTTATGAGAGCTTGTAAGCACCACAATACATTTCGCATTTACTAGCTCGTTTAAAACATTTACTGCACTTTGACTAAAGGCAGGAAATCCATCAGAAAGTAAAACTGGTTTCTGCCACGATTTTGTGGGAACCATAACACCATCGATATCGAGTAAAACATACATACAAACAAAAATATGACTTAATTTAGTTTATTTAAAATTTCACGGATTGATATTTCATTAAATAGCGCGTCTTTTTCATGGAAATCATGAATTTGGCTTTCCGTATCCCAATCCTCAACATCAAAGATCACCTCCATCCATTCCGTAATTTCAGTTGCTGAAGATTTTAAGGATTCAACACGATCAATATCCACTTCTGCGAGTAACGATGCGATGTAGCGGTGATGACCATCAATAATGATGTCGTTACAAACCTTGATACTTGAAAATCGAAGTCCAACACTCATTTTCCGATGCAGTCTATTTATAATGGGTAGTGACAAACACCGATGTGATGATTTTAATTTCAGTTCGGAAGTATTCAACAATTTAGAAATTGTGAGCGCTGTAAGTGGTTCCAATGCAATTCAGTTTACTTCAATTTACTAAAAAAAGAAGTTCATTCTGAACTTGAATAAAAAAAAGGGATAACCTACTAAAGGATCAAAAAATTAATTCGTACCGAACGTAGACAGTTCACCGTTTTGCATTTCGCGGTATTTCACCGCGATGTAGGCCAATAAAATGCGCATCGTATCAAACGCATGTTCAGACTCTGCGCTGATTTCCTTCTTTTGGAGGCGCAACAATAATTTCATGTACAAGGCTTGAAAGGCCACCTCGATGTTGTTCTTGTCTTTCAGGTTGGAACGCTGTTTAAACTCTTCTATGATCGGTTCAGCTGCGGCATATAGGCCGGCATACTTTTCATCTTTCAAGAGATTCAGCAAGGTATTGTGGAGGTAAGAAATCTCTACCAAAATATCTTTCAAGTCATGTAAATGTCCTTGCTTCTCTATGCGTTCCGCTTTCATTGATTTGATCAGCGATTTGTACCAATCTCTGTACTGCTCCACAAATGAATCATCTGGAAGTTGAGGTCGGACGTATTGATCAATGATTTGATCTAGGTTGAAATCGTAAGCACGAATCAAATCCTCCACTTGAAAAATGTAGAGTAAATATTCAGCGATATTTTCGCTTCGTTTCTGTCGGGCGATGAGCATGCTTACTTCATGTCCTTTTCGATGTCATCCTGATGCTGATTGAGAAAAGCACAGAACTCCTTGGTCACATCCATCGAACCGTTGATGTAATTGATTTGTCCACCAGTACCGTGGATCAAGAGAATATCAATGTTATTTTCCTCACTGAATTTCTTTCCAAAAGTTTCAATCTTTTTCGAAATCACTTCCAATTTCTCCATGGTTTCTTTTTCCAACTTGGCGCCTTGTGTTTGCTGGTATTGCATCAACTCAGACTCCATTTGCTGGACCTTTTGTTGAATCTGAACGGTTTCATTTTCTGAAAGCAAACCAGAACGCAAACGCTCCTCGTTGCGGTACACATAGCTCTGAAATTCTTTCGTGCGACGATCTACTTCACTTTGAAATGCTTTTTGCTTCTTCGTAACAATGGCATCTT
>JBILBT010000184.1:0-6210 GCA_044353545.1 Crocinitomicaceae bacterium
CCCCTTGACTGGAACCTTGGCTTCGCCTGGATCATGGGCACGCATCGACAATGTTCAATTGTACAATGGCGCAGCAACAGTGAGCAATGTTCCTGATCCGAGTTTTGAGGCATGGGATGCATTTACTGTTGAGAATCCAGACAATTGGAATACACTAAACACATTGTTTGCTGCGGCAAGCCTTGAAAATGTACTAAAATCAACAGATGCGCATACAGGAAATTTTGCTGCTCAGTTGAATTCAATAGCCAATCCAAACACTGGTGATACCGTTCAAGGAATCTTATCGCTTGGAGCCATTGACCTAACACTGCCTAATCCATTCATTCCTAGTCCATATAATGCTATTCCGACAGGATTCAATGGCTACTATAAATATTCAGGAAGCAATGGGGATAATGGCGCGCTTCAAGTCGTCTTTTTAAAGAATGGAAGTCCAGTTGGGTCGGTAACAGAAACCTTTAGCAACCAGTCTGTTTACACGGCGTTTTCATCTCCAATCATCTTATTGGACACTCCTGATTCTCTTTTTATCTTGGCAAGTTCAGGAAACAACCCTGGTTCCACCCTCCTATTGGATGATCTTTCATTCACTGGAGGAGATGTTAGTCTAGAAGAATTTACTGCACTGGATGTTTCGGTGTACCCAAATCCTGCAACGAATCTTGTGTACATAAAAGCACAAGGAATCTATTCCTTTGAAATCATTGATTTAACGGGAAAAATATTGATGAGCGATACGAACCTAAACACTCCAACTTCTGTAAACATTGAACAACTACAATCAGGATCATACCTTGTTCACATTGTTTCTAATGGTAAATACTTGGTAGAAAAACTTGTGATTGACTAATTACTAACTACTAATCACTAACTACTAATCACTGACTACTAATCACTAACAACTAATCACTAATAATAAAGCATTCCCGCAAGCGTAATAATAATCACCCCAATAATATTCAGCACGAATCCCACTTTGACCATTTGGTGAATGTGAATTTGTCCTGAAGAGAAAACGATTGCATTCGGCGGAGTGCCTACAGGAAGCATAAAGGCGCAACTCGCTGCCAAGGTCAACGGAACGCAAAGTTGCACAACCGAAAGTCCACTTTCCATGGCAAAGGCAGCAACAAGTGGAACAAAAACCTGAACCAGCGCCAAATTTGACATGATCTCCGTGACAAAAATAGCTATGGTAACGACAATAAGAAGAATCACCAATAGCGGCATATCACTGAATTGAGTAAAGACCTTTGTTAAAGCATCGATGACTCCATTTTTCTCAAACATCTTCGCCATGGCAAGTCCACCTCCGAACAACAAAAGAATTCCCCAAGGCAATTTCTCGGTGTCTTTCCAATTGAGCAAAGGCTTTTTATCAGAGGTACCCGGAATAACCAACATCAGAATACCGCCAAGGATGGCCGCATTTTCATCTCGGTATGCGAATCCAAACCAATCGTTCATAAAATCTTTAAGTACCCAAGCTGCAAGAACACCAAGAAAGATGACAGACACCATTTTTTGTTCACGCGTCCATGGGGTCACATTCAGATGAAATTGATGATCGTTCGTATTTCGCTCTTCCCCCAGGGAAAAATAAAAAAAACCAAAAGTAGCGAGCAACATCAATATGCTCACTGGCATGCCTATCGACATCCATGTCAAGAAATCCACTTTAATATGCAAGGTGTTCATCAAGTAACTCGCCATCGCTGTATTGGTAGGCGAACCAATGAGCGTTGCCATCCCTCCTATACTTGCCGCATAGGCCACCGAAAGCAATAAGAAAAGGGGGAATTTTCCTTTTTTACCGTGATCAGGCAACGAATTGTTGATCGCAACAGCCATGGGCAACATCATCAAAGCAGTCGCTGTGTTTGACATCCACATGCTCAGGAAGCCGGTACTCATGATGAAACCTAGCAGTATTCGAGGTTTTGATTGACCAACACGTTTAATGATGGCATTTGATACCTGCTCGTGAACCTTCCACTTTTCGATTCCTAGCGCCAAAATAAACCCTCCGAAGAATAGATAAACATTGCCATCACCATATTGAGAAGCAAGGTCATCCTTCGTAAGCACGCCTAGTGGCACTGATAAGATCAAGGGCAGTAATGCCGTAACATAAATCGGAATGACTTCAAACACCCAGAAAAAAATCATCAGTCCACCAAGAGCTACCGAGTTCCAAAGTGCAGATTTGCCTCCAGTCAGCATAACAACCAAGGCAAAAAGAAAAATGCCGAAGACAATCAGCATTCCTTTCCAGTTCATTTTTTCCATACGAGAGAAATCTATTCGCGAAAAGCGAGTAAAGGATTAATTCAAAGCGTTCAACTTCACGACAAAGTTCTCTGCTGCCGTTTCAAATTCAGCCTCAATCGGTTGAAAATCTGCGCGTGTTTTTGCTTTGTTGATTTTTGAAAGCATCTCATCTTGAAAGCTTGCCGCCTCATCAATGATTTGATCCGCCTCCTCCGTTTTTGAAGGATCAAACAATTGAAGGGTGAAACATTCTTCAACGATATCGAAAATCATTCCGTTCAAATTTCTCTTCAGTATTCTTCTGCTAGCCATAATTTTTAATTTTTAACGAAAATAAGAGAACTAATTCATGTTAAGCCAAAACGTAAGTGAAAGAATTGCACGAATGATTGTGTAAACAAAAAAAGGCAACTCCGAAAAATTGCCTCTTGCAGTGTGAAGCGCAGTTATCGCTCCGTTAGTTCTACGTTGAATTGCACAAATATGTAAATAATATTTCACACATTTAGCTACACTCAAAAATAAGTAATTTATCAATAAAAGTCACTTTAAAATAAATTAAATAAACTTTTACACGCGATAATTTATAAATATATGTAATAATATTATTTTGGATTATCGATTTTTACAACAAAAAAAGGGCTCAACTTTCGCTGAACCCTTTCAAACCTATTGTTTATCTTACGCTTGTGGCGTATCTTCTTTGCGCTCTGGTCTTGGCAACAACACGCGACGTGACAATTTCCACTTCTTCGTCTTTGGATCTTTTCCTACGACCTTGAATTTCAATACATCACCTTCTTTACACACGTCTTCCATTTTCGCAACTTTCTCCCATGAGAATTCTGAGATGTGGATGAGTCCGTCTGTTCCAGGCATAATCTCTACGAAACAACCGAAGTCTTTCACTGATTTTACTTTTCCTTCGTACTCTGCTCCCTCTTCCACTTGTGGTGGGAAGGCAATCTGCTTGATGCGACGAACTGCTTCGTTCATGTCATCACCATTGTTCGACATGATCTGAACACGACCTTCTCCATTTTCCAATTCTTCAATGGTAATGTTGGTCTTCGTTTCTTTCTGCATCGCTTGGATGATTTTTCCTCCAGGCCCGATGATCGCACCAATCATTTCGTTCGGCACGTTGAATGCTTCGATTCGCGGTGTCTGTGGCTTCATCTCTGTATTCGGTGTAGCAATCGTCTCGGTGATTTTACCCAAGATGTGCAAACGTCCAGCACGCGCTTGATTCAAGGCTTGCATCAATACTTCGTATGGAAGTCCGTCTACTTTAATGTCCATCTGACATGCTGTAATCCCTTTTGCAGTTCCTGTCACTTTGAAGTCCATATCTCCCAAGTGATCTTCGTCTCCAAGGATATCAGACAATACTGCAAACTTACCGTCATCAGCGACCAATCCCATGGCAATACCTGAAACTGGTGCAGTAATCGGAACCCCTCCGTCCATCAAGGCCAATGTCCCCGCACAAACTGTCGCCATTGAAGACGAACCGTTTGACTCAAGAACATCCGACACCAAACGGATCGAGTACGCATACCCAGCTGGAATTACCGGCTTCAAGGCGCGCAATGCCAAGTTTCCATGACCAACCTCACGGCGGGAAGTTCCACGCAATGGTTTCGCTTCACCTGTTGAGAATGGAGGGAAATTATAGTGCAATAAGAATTTCTCTGTTCCTTGGAAGGTAGCGCCATCAATCATTTGCTCGTCCATTTTACCACCAAGGGTCAATGTTGTCAATGACTGTGTTTCTCCACGTGTAAACACAGCAGAACCGTGAACCATTGGAAGGTAATCTACTTCAGCCCAAATTGGACGAATCTCGTCGAATTTACGACCGTCAAGACGTTTTGTCTCGTGCAACATCACCCAACGTACCGCCTTTTTCTTCACTTCAGAAAAGTAAGTAGAAATGAATCCGCTTACAGCAGGCAACTCTTCTTCAGAGAATGACGCTTTCACTTCTGTTTTAATGGCATCAAACAATTCGGTGCGCTTTGCTTTATTGGCCAAGCCCATGCGTGCAACATCTTTGCACTTGTCCATAGCCAATTCGTATACTTTCGCTTTAACTTCCTCGTTGTGTGTTTCGTGGCTATATTCACGCTTCGGATTTGCAGTTGGAATCATCGCGCCCAAATCCAATTGGAATTGACACTGTTCGATGATTGCCGTGTGAGCAATCTTAATCGCTTCTACCATTTCTGCTTCAGAGATTTCTTGGAATTCTCCTTCAAGCATGTTGATGTCTTTAATTGTACCCGCAATCATCATGTCCACATCTGACAACTTCATTTCTGCCATTGTTGGGTTGATAATCCACTGTCCATCGATACGCCCTAAACGCACTTCAGACATTGGTCCGTTGAATGGAATGTCAGATACAGCAATCGCTGCTGATGCTGCCAAACCACATAGAGCGTCTGGATTGTTCACACCATCGTAAGATAACAATTGAATCATCAACTGCACCTCTGCATGGTAATCATCTGGGAAAAGCGGGCGCAATGCACGGTCCACCAATCGCATCACCAAAATCTCCGTTTCTGACGGACGCGCCTCACGACGGAAGAATCCACCAGGGAATCGACCTGCCGCAGCATACTTCTCGCGGTAATCAACGGTTAAAGGAAGGAAATCAACTCCTTCTTTTGCTACTGGGGCTGCCACTACTGTTGCCAACAACATCGTGTCCCCCATTCTTACTACTACAGACCCATCTGCCTGTTTTGCCAACTTACCGGTCTCTACTGAGATCTCTTTGCCTCCGGTGATGATTGACTTTCTTGTTCCTATATTCATGTTTGTATTATTTCAAATTAAAAGTTAAAAATGAAGAGTTAAAAATTACGAATCACCCTTGACTCTTTCATTTTTCATCCTTCATTTTTCATTCTTCATTTACCCAAAAAAGAAGGGCAGCCGAACGAATTCGAATGCCCCCTCCAATAAAATTTGTGCGCGCGTAGAAATTAACGACGAAGTCCCAATTCTTTAACAATTGCACGATATCTTTCGATGTCTTTTCTCTTCAAATAGTCCAAAAAGCTTCTACGCTTTCCAACCAACAATTGAAGTGAGCGCTGCGTTCCGTAATCTTTACGGTTCTTTTTCAAGTGCTCAGTCAAATGCGCGATGCGAAATGTAAATAATGCGATTTGACCTTCAGTAGAACCTGTGTTTTCCTCAGATCCTCCATGTTTTTTGAAGATATCTTTCTTCACTTCTGTATTCAAGTACATGCTAATATTGTATAAATGATTATTATGTATGTCGACTTTCGACGCGCAAATATAGGAATATTTTCCGAATCAACGCTTCCTGTTAAAATTCCAGTGATTTTCTTTATCAATTAACTTCTGAATAATTTCAATGAAAGCCCAACTGTTTCTTTCAATTTTGTGCGGTCAACGATATAATCCAAGAAGCCATGTTCTAAAACAAACTCAGAGGTTTGGAATCCTTCTGGAAGATCGCGTCCAATGGTCTCTTTCACTACCCTCGGGCCAGCAAATCCAATCAATGCGCCTGGTTCGGCGATATTGATATCGCCAAGCATTGCGAAGGACGCGGTTACACCACCCGTTGTAGGATCTGTTAAAAATGAAATATATGGCAAACGTTTTTCTGCCAACTGTCCCAATTTACCTGATACTTTAGCCATTTGCATCAGTGAATATCCAGCTTCCATCATGCGTGCACCTCCCGACTTTGAAATGATCATAAAAGGAGCGTTGAGTTTAATGGCTTCATCGATAGCGCGTGCAATTTTTTCTCCCATCACAGAGCCCATGGACCCTCCGATGAATGCAAAATCCATTGCTGCTACAACCAAATCATGACCATCCAACTTTCCTTTTGCGGTGCGTATGGCATCCATTAGACCTGTGTTCTTCTGAGTCGCTTTAACAC
>JBILBT010000185.1:0-6168 GCA_044353545.1 Crocinitomicaceae bacterium
ATTTACTGCTCTTCTTGAAACCATTGAAATCATTGGTTTTAAGAAGTGATTTTAAAGTAAGGGGGTGGTTTTTATTTTATGTGTTTTAGTCATTTAGTATTTAAATTGTTTGACCCCGATGGGGTCATTGATCTTTCGGGAGGGCTTATGGTTACAAAGGTTTGACCCCGAAGGGGTCCATAAACCAGAGAAATAGCGATTAGATAAAACATGAAGGTGGATTTAGTCGGACAACAATGATTACGAATTACTTGTCGCGAGTTACGAGTTACGAAGTTGGTGGTAATAACATAAAGTTACGAAGAATGATTAAGTCTTTAGGCGCAGCGGTCTTATGTCTTACAGCGCAGCGGGTCTTTTGTCTTAATTACAAATTTGCGAAGCAATCAAATTCCGCTAGGATACTTTTTGCTCAGCGCCTTCACTGACATACTGGTCGGGATCAAGCTCATCAACCCACAAACGATCTTCAGAAATGTATGTTGCTAATCTCTGCTTTTCTTGCGCTTTGAAGAACTTTGATCCTTTAATCTCTGAGCTTGTTGTCTCGCCTTTTCTAAGGTAGTCGGCGATTGCTTGGATAACTTTTCCATGCCTAACTTCGCTCTTTCCTGAAATGATTGCATAAAGTTCGTGTTTAATTGATGTTGACATTCAATCAAATTTACGGATAAACCCTTTAAAAACAACACCTCGAAACATACATCCCAAGAAATAGAAGAATTTGCGCCGGAATCAAATTTCGCTAGACATCAAGACCTCAAGAATTTAAGACTTTTATTCGTGGCTTCGAGTCTGCTGCCGCACCTCACTCGTAACTCGTAACTCGTAACTCGTAACTCGTAATTCGTAATTCGTAATTCGTAATTCGTAATTAGTAATTAGTAATTAGTAATTAGTAATTAGTAATTAGTAATTAGTAACTCAAAACTCCCCTTCAACCAATTCCATTCGCTTTAATCGTAAAGGGCAACACAGGTGAAGGCTTTCGGATGCGGCGAAAATCGTCGAGCCAGATGCGGTGAAATCTGTCAAGCTTTTGGCGCACCTTCCAAGCTGCTTTCACTTGAAATGTCTTGTCTTCCCCTTCTCGCTTTTGTCCTACCAAATAGCAGGTATAGCGAAGTGTTCGATGATGTCGCTCGAGTAGAAAAAATGGTTCCACAAATTCCGCACTCAAGGAGTTGATTTCATCCGAAAGAATTTTCACCAATTGGGTTCGAATTGCATCTTGGCGCTCATCTTCCAAACGTACCAAAAGAAAAAAAGAATCAATCCAACCTTCGGCAATGCCTGTTTGTGTGGCGATGACCTTTGAAACCGAATCATTGTAGTCATTGAGTTGCTCATACCCAAATTGTTCGATCACATCAAATCCGGCATGGGTAACATCTATCTTCCAGCTATCGGCAATGGTATGAACAGCATTGTTGTAGGTGTAATCAGCAGGGCGTCCCATAAGGTAGTAAACTGGGCGCTGACCATAGACCTTGGAAATGCACAACAAAACAAGAAAGCCGCAGAGAAGTTGAGCGAGACGCATGTCTTTACTGTTTCACAATTTGTCTCACGGCAGTTCCTGAATGACCAATCATACGAACAAAATATACTCCAGAACGTAAAGCCTCCATGTTGACATTTAGTTCATTTTTCCCACTGATGTTCTTGGTGAAAACCAAACGTCCAGCAGCATCCACTAACTCCATGTCTTGCAGGTCACTTGTTGTCCAAAGAAGGGTCATTTGATCGTCCACAGGATTCGGAATGACGTCGAATACAATCCCATTGAGGTCGTCGATTCCATTTTGATCGACAAGCACACATTGGCTTGTCGCACTGCACGCCCCATTGGTAACAAGCACTGCATAACTTCCTGTCAAGGCTGTTGGTGTGAATGTTTGATTCGTCGCACCGGCAATGGGTGAATTTCCATTTCCACAATCGATCCATTGGTAGGAAGCACCCGAAGCTGCAGCCGTCAAGGTCGCACCACTCTGATTCACCGTGGTATTGATTTGCCCCGGAACCAAAACATCGATTTGCGCACAGTTCGAACTGACGCAACCGTTCCCATTGGCAAGCGCATAGTAGGTTCCATTCAGTAAGGTGTTTACGTTAATCGAGGTTCCAACACCGATTGAAGTACCATTACAAGATCCACTAAACCATTCCCATTGCTGCGCACCGTTTAAATTTCCTGAAGCAATGCTGAGCACGGCTGCATCTCCATAACAAAGGGGCTGTAATGCACTCAAAACGGGGACATCCGGTGTAGATACCTGAACAGTCATGGTCGTGTTCGACGCACACTGTCCTGACGTTGGCGTGAAGGTATACGTTGTTGTTCCAACTGTTGATGTACTGATTGGAGCAGACCACGTACCCGTAATTCCATTGTTTGATGTTGTCTGTAAAGTCGGTGCTGTAGCATTTTGACACAGAGTGGAAACTTGAGTAAAGACTGGTGCAATTAACGGATTTACTGTAATATCCATCGTAACATTCGACGCACAAAGTCCAGAAACTGGCGTAAATGTATACGTTGTCGTGCCGGCTGTCGATGTGCCAATTGGCGCAGACCATGTTCCAGTAATTCCATTGTTGGAAGTTGTCGCTAAAGTTGGCGCAGTTGCGTTTTGACAAAGCGGAGAAACCTGTGTGAATTGTGGAGTCGCTGAACTATTTACCACCACACTCATCGTCGTATTTGAAGCGCACAATCCAGTAGTAGGTGTAAACGTGTAGGTTGTTGTACCAGTTGTAGCAGTGCTAATTGGCGCAGACCACGTTCCAGTAATTCCGTTGTTGGATGTGGTCGCTAAGGTTGGTGCAGTTGTGTTTTGACACAAAGGTCCAAGTGCTGTAAATGCGGGTGCTGATGGTGTCAGACAGGTAATATTGAAGTTGTTGTTCGAAATATCAAAAAATGTTCCTGCAATGGACATCACCATAACGCGAGCGGTTGTCGTAGATGCATTTGGAACTGTGATTACCTGGGAACCATCATTTGGCGTGCTAGCGGACAACACAATTGGATAGGTAGCGCCACCGTCCAAGGATAGAAGAATCTTCACATTGGCGCAAGAAATAGGAGCAGCTGTTGTATTGGCGACATTCCATGTTACAGTTTGTGTTGAAGCTGAAGCCCATGTAATTCCCGTACTTGTAGGGTAAGTTAAGACAAAAGGTCCAGCCGCAGCGACCGTAGTTACTGTCACATCAGCATAGGCATTGCATGCTCCAACGGCATGGTTGTCTCTCACTGTCAGTCGGAAATCCATAACGCGCGAGACTGAAGGCAAAACCTCCCAAGTGTATGGGCCATTTGACGCCAAGGAAGCTAGATTTGGAAAATAGCGTGATGGATTTGTTGTTGGGTCAAAGCTTCTGAAATTCGGTCCTCCAGTTGCTGTAGCTACTGGCGGTTGTGTCGTAGCCTCGTTGTCCATTTGCTCCCACAGATAAGTGAGTACATCGCCATCTGGATCAGTTGCCACACCCGTTAGAATAAATGGCGTACTGATCGGCACCGAAATGTTTCCACCTGCAGAGGTAATGGTTGGCGCCGCATTATTTAGAGCAGTAATGACCTCACACGTATGGCCAGCACTAAGAATTTCAACGCTTATTTCCCCCAAATTGTAGCCATGAAAATAGTCGTCGCTATTGTTTTGCACATTTGGCGCACAAATACCCGCGTACCCCATAATGGTGCTGGCACTTCCCGGTTCGCGACGTGCTGCACCTACACTGTTGCAGTTGTTGTTTTGTGTGTGATTCCCTCCAAACTGATGTCCCATTTCATGAGCTACATAGTCGATATCGAAAGGATCTCCTATTGGTGCTGAACTTCCTGTAACTCCTCGAGCTTTTTGTCCACCGGTGCAAACTACGCCAAGTCCAGCTAGACCTCCACTGTTGGTTCCGAAAACATGGCCGATGTCATAATTGGCGCTTCCGATTTGACCATCACACGTTGTTTGGTTTTGATTGATCATAGTCCCTGGTGTTCCATTGGTAAATGGATCCGCAGTGGTACTCGTATATACAATCAAATTGTTGTTGGGAACAATCACCATGGTAATCGCGATGTCTTTTTCATAGACACCATTGACTCGATTCATGGTCGTTGCCTGAGCTGCCTGAGACAATGCAACTGTCCCTCCGTGAAATACCGTGTATTCGCCAGTTGCGGAAACTGCCAAACGATACGTTCTCAACGCACAAGTTCCAAAGGCTAATTTTACGGACGTATTTGGTGGATTTTTACTTTCCGAGATTACGCCACATTCTTTTTGTTTATCCGTGATAAAAGCGTCCTTTTCATACACGATATAATAGGATGTGTTTCCTGTCAAATAAGGATCGATAAACACAGTACTTTTCCCAGGAATCATGATCATGGCATGCAACCCTTGCGGTGTAATGTCCCACTTGGCAAATGCGCCAGTACCGTCCAGAGCATACCCATCTAAGGTCATGACCTCAGGAAACTTCACATTCAAGTCTGGGTGTAACGTTTGATTTCTTTTTACTGAAAAATCGTGACTCGTCCCGTCGGGATAAGGCAAAGTAATTTGCCCAACTGAACCATTCATCTCCCCTTCTCTATAGGTGATTCCCTGCAACTGATTCAATAATTCAGAGACATCGATTTTCATCAATCGGTAGGATGATGCCTGAATCTGAACGGCACCAAATGGCAGCGCATTTACACTGGCGACCTCTTCCATCGGCAATTCAATTGACTTGCTTTTTTGAGCATATAAGCCAGATAACGAGATGGTAAGGGCAGTAAGGAGAGAGTAGAATTTTATCATTTTTTCTGTTTTAGCGGCTTGAAATTACAAAAAGTGAGGGGAAAGGACATCAAGATTTTAAGATTTTAGGACTTGATTATTCTTCGAACTGGTTGAGATTTTCTCTTTAAGCTTAGAGGAAAGACAAAAAACAAAAGAGAATAGACTCGATCCATGTTCTATGTTCCATCAGTCGGCCGCGGCTGACGGTCTTTGTTATAAAAAAGATTTCAAGACGTCAAGATTTTAAGATTTTAGGACTTGAGAATGGACAATTCACCTTCGCTTTTTAAGCTTCGGCGAATGAATAAGACATCAAGACTTGGGCTGAGGTGCGCTAGCAGACTTGAAGCCACAAAAGACTTTTATTGGTGACTTCGAGTGCCTCTTACACCACCCAAACTCGTAATTCGTATTTACTGTTGTCCGATAAAACTTTACTGTTCTTCTTGAAACCATTGAAATCATTGATTTTAAGAAGTGGTTTTAAAGTAAGGGGGTGGTTTTTATTTTACGGGATTTAATCATTTAGTATTTAAATTGTTTGACCCCGATGGGGTCATTGGCTTTTCGGGAGGGCTTATGGTTACAAACATTCGACCCCGACGGGGTCCACTCTAGTTTTTCTTCGCTCTCACACTCAACCTCACACTTCACCAATCTCTTGTAAATACCTCAAAAAGTTCGATATTTCAAACCTTTGGCCCATAAACCAGAGTAATACCGATTGGATATAACATGAGGGTGGGTTTAGTAGGACAACAATGATTACGAATCATGAATGTTTGGTGAGTGAACACTCAGCAAGAAAAAAATAAAAATCCCCTAGTGGAGGGGCAAGGGGTGGTTTATACATGCTTCCTAAGCTATAACGCAGGTGTTAATACTAGAGAAGTTCACTAAAATTCGCTTTTGACATTCCGCCCCAGTGGCTTTTCTGCAGAGGTGAGCGGAGGTGAGCGAACAAAACCTGAACATAATTCAAAATGAACAAAAGTACACTGTGCAATTTAGATAAAACGTAAAGGTGGTTTTAGTCGGACAACAATGATTCTTAATTCGTAATTAAAGACAAAGTACTCGATCCATGTTCTATGTTCCATCAGCGAAGCGATCTATGTTCTGAAAATCCATACATGACAAAAATCAGTTTTTCACTTAACCTTTCTCATTGATTCAAATCTTGCCCATTCTGACATTTGACTTTTCTATTTAACACATCAAGTTATGAATACACATGTCGCAAGCATAAAGATGAAAGAGCTATTGGAAAAAGCTGAATTCAACCGTTTTGGAATCATTTCCATAGTATTGACGGTTGTTGGGTGTCTTGGGGGTATTGCCGTAGGAATGGGTGCCATTGAAAGTT